>JACRUB010000043.1 GCA_014305015.1 Vulcanimicrobiota bacterium
GGCTGGGCGCCTGGCACGACTCCACTGAGCGCGACGCCTTCGGTGATTGCCTGATTGCGAATCTCCAGCGGCAGCTTGACTGCGTCCGATGTAGCACCAAGGCCGGCTTTGAACTGCATGGTGCCAGAGGATCCGGTCCCGACATTCATTGGAAAACGAAAGGCTTGCGTCGCTTGGGCGAGTTGCTCTTGTTGCTGCATCCTTTGCGAATGCTGCGCCACAAAGAAGAGCGCGCCGCCTAGCGTTGCATCCAAACTCAGCGTGCCAAATGTCGCGGTCGTGTTCGTAATTGCGACGCCGCCGTCGAAGGTATCGCCACTGCGGGCAAATTGCGGAAGAAGCGGGTTCGCGATGAGCGGTTTGGTTGAGATAAATGTCCCGTCACCGACCGCGAAACGGAAGTCGTCTCCATCTCCGAGCGCGACGGCCATGACCCGCCAAGTAGTTAAGTCGTCCGGCATTTTAAAGGAGACGCTGACTTTGCCGGCGCCGTCTGTTTGCACGGCACCGTAATAGGCGAGCTGTTGGAAATTCCGCCGGATGCGTGTGCTGCCCGAGCCTTCCATAAAGCCGCCGCCGTAGCCGAAGCCCTTTCCAAGCGGAGATGTGAGCGGTGATAAAACAACGCTCGGACGGCTGTCGCTCAGACGCGTTGAAATTGGTTGATCCGCGTAGACGATTTTTACCAAATCCGGTAACCGGTATCCGGTGAGCTGCAGTATCGCATCGGTGACGACCAGGACCGCGAGTTCTCCGCGGGCGGCGGAGCCGTCCGAATGTTTCAGCACGAGGCTCACGGTTTGCGAATCGCCGGGAGAAACTTTCGCGCGCGCCGGCGCGATGGCGAGTTTGAGATACTTCGCGTCGATATTGGTGGAAAAAGACGCAAACCCGATGCGCACCAGACTGTCGAGCGAACCGGCGGCAAGTTTTTCGAGCGGCTTGCCGCGTCGCACAAGCACGACCTGAGCGGCTGCATTCGGCAGCATTTCCGGCGTGACGCGAAACGTGATCCGCGGCGCTCCGCCGCGCACCGAGGTTCGGCTCGTGAAGAGCGCCTTCTCTCGAACTACGGAAAAATAGAGATCGGCCTGCGGGTATGGCGACTGCACGAGCGCGGTTGCGAGATCGCCCGGCTTGTACGATGCTTTATCGAGCGTCACTTTGACCTGCGCGGGATTCTCTGCATTCCACCGCACTTGGTCGGGTCCCGAGACCCAAATCTGTGTATCGGTTTCGCTTGCGTCCGACTGCCCTCCGGCAAACGTGGCGCGAATACGATACGCGCCGGCCACGCGCGCCCTAAGCGAAACACTTTGTACGGCCGAAGTGGACGTCGTATCGGCAGTGTCGACCGTTGCATATTTCACGGAGTTGCGCGCGGCTTCTCCGCCTTCGATCGCCTGCGACGCGGCACTGTACGTCATCGCCTGCAACTCGACGTGCACTCTTTGACGCTCCACGGTTTTGCCGTCCGGGTCCGTCACGATGACCTTGATGGGAATCGCTTTGCCTTCATCGGCAACGAAATCGTTTTGCAGACCAATGAGAGCAGCGCTCGGGAGGGCCGTAAAGTTCTTTGAATCTGCTACCGAGAGATTGGAGACATCGGAGACTTCCATGTCGACTCGATACGTCATCGGAAAAGGAAGATCGCCCGCAACCTTTACATTCTGTGATGCCCGCCCTTGCGCATCAAGGGTCACATCTTGCTGGAGAACATCGCTCGTAACGCTTGGTGCTTGATCCGGCCAGAACCATTGTTTGCCGAAGGTGTACGCATCCCACCCTTTCGGCTGCAAGTACGCCTGCGAGCGCGTAACGTAGTAGTGCGCGCGGCCTCCTTGGAGTGGCGCCCCGAAGAGATATGCACTCTTGCCGTTCGCGGTGACCTCACCACCCGTGGTAACGTACTTTTTGTCGAGTGCAAGGGTCACGCTAAAGTTAGGCGGTTTGAATTCCGCGACACGCAGATCACCGGAGAGCTCGTTTCCATTTGCACCGACGGCCTTGATCGTGTAGTACCCGAGGGGTTGATCCGCTCCAATGTTCCACGAGAGCGAGAAGATGCCGTACCGGTCGGTGCGCCTTGATCCGAGACTCTTTTGGTTTCCATTCGCATCGCGGAGGGTGAGTGCATAGGTGGCGTTCGCATCTTTTTTGAGCGCACCGTTTTGCAGATAGTAGGCAACGCCGGTAAAGACTCCGTGCTCGCCGGGTTGATACATCTGCCGGTCTGAGAAAATCGTTCCGCGTGAAATCGGTTTTCCGTTCGACCATCCTAGATACACGTCGTAGCCGTAGCCGCTGGAATCGTCGAGGCGCGTATACGTCCAGTCCGCCCCTTCTCGTGCGACTGCGATCAGCGCGGGCGCACTGTCTGCGGGCGCGCCCACCGAGCAGCGTTCGATCGAGGTCCCGGTCATTTGGAAGGTGCCGGCTGCATCGGTTTGTCCGGACGCGCACGGCGTCGTTGTTTTTTGACGATACACGTCGATGTTGGCATGCGCGGCCGGCGAGCCGTCCGCGAGATGTTGGACCGCGAATGAAGCGCTCTGCGGAAAGAGTTGCGCAAAGATGCCGAGGTTGGTAATGCCGACGATCCCATAAAACTTCTCGCCCTCATGCGGCGGAGCCGTCACGCCGTATGCAAGAAAACCGGTTGCCGAGCCGAGCTTTGCGGCCACCGGTACTGCGATTGTCGCAACTTGATTTCTCGACGCCGTAATAGGAACGGAGGGCCACTGTGCGGAGGCCGGAAGCGGCGCGCTCGTTTCATCAATAGTGTCGTAGGTGAGTAGCGCGACTTCGGCTGGGGTGAGCGCGCGATAGGCGGCTTGATACCGGTTGCCGGGCAGATTAACGGCCGAATAATTTAGATGCAGCGTGTTCGTGCGCGCGAACTGGTTGAGTCCCGTAGGAGACCAAAAGTCAGAACTCAGGTCGGGTGTCTTGATGGTTGCGGTTTCCGCATTTCCGAGCGTTTGGCCGAACTGATCCTTGATCGTCCGGGCAATCGTGACGGTGTACGTGGTTTGCGGTGCGAGCGCATAGGAATTGATCGCGATGCTCGTATCGCCGTCACTCGCACTTGCCAGTTTCGTGCCCGGCATCGGCGATGGCGCAACGCTGACCGCGGCGAGCGCCGATGCGGCATCCAAGCCGTTGCTAAAACGCAAAATTGGATCGCCCGTTTTAAAACGGCCGTTTGCGCTCCAGTTCGCTCCGTAAAACGACAGGGGGCCGTAGGTAATAAATCGACCGCTGAACGTTTGTTTGCTCTCAAGATTTCCGCGAGCGGGTTTGACGCCGGGCGAAATCACGAGCGAATACTGGGTATCGCCTCCGAGCGCCGCCGCAGGCTTGATTGAGTAGACGTAGTTTTGCAGCGAGGAATCAAACGTTTTCGTTGCCGCCTCCCCGGGATCCGGCGTTTCAGTTTTCTCAAATTGCGCGGTGGCGCCCGTCCGCGTGTCGTTGTTCTTGTTTACGAAGATGCTTGAAGCGGCCAGTGAGGCTGCGTCAAGTTCCGTATTTGAGCTCACTTTAAATGAGGGGTTGACATCCAGCGAGGGGTCCTCAAGCGCGGCTTTCTCGTCCGGAGGTCCGGGCAAACCGCTGAGCTTGACGGGTTCGCTATTGAACGTCCAGGCAAAATCGCTGCCGAAAGTCTTGCCGGTGAGGTCGCTCAAACCGCCATCGATGCTCACACGAATACGGGTGGCTTTCGGAACCGCTGCGTCGGCTTGAAATCCCACCATCTTGGGGGTGAGGAAACGGAAATGTCCGGGGAGCGCCGGCTCAATGTGAAAGGCGGCGATCTTCGCGGCTTCGTCCGGAGACTCGAGCGCTTGCACCGAAATCAATGGCGACCGAAAAATGATGCGGATTTGCGAGAGCGTCTCCACTTCGCCCTTGGGCCCGTAGTCGGCGATCATCGGCGCGAGCGTGGGCTTCGGCAGCGGCGAGACCTCGGCCAGCGGCCCGTGCACCGGCGCACCGGCTTGCGTGGGATGACCGCATGCCGTCAAGAGAACGGCACAGGCTGTAGACAAAAAGAATATTGCGCGATTCCAAAACGGCATGGCTCGCCTCCGCAGCTTGTCGAATTCCTCACGAATCAAAACAACCTTTTCGCTTCGACTCGCGATTCTATGCCTCGCCGCACCGGTGTTGCTCTTCTTTGCTGCGCTGGGAGCACTTCGGATCGATGTCGCGCATTTCGAGCGGCAACAAGCCGCGGTTGTGTTTGAAGACCGCAGCGGATTACCGCTCGGAACGGTGTTGCCCTCGGATGGCGAGCATGCGTCCTCGATACCGCTCGAACGCATTGCTCCATCGTTTATTGCCGCGGTGATCGCGACCGAAGACGCGCGGTTCTACCGGCACGGCGGCGTCGATATTGCCGCCGTTCTGCGCTCCGCACGCCAACTGGTGCAAACCGGCGCGCCTGTCAGCGGCGCATCGACCATCACTATGCAGGTTGCGCGAATGCTCTATCACCCGCCCGCCTCGATGCGAGGTAAAGTGCGCGAAGCGTGGCTAGCGTGGTGTATCGAGGCCGGTTCGAGCAAGAACGCAATTCTCAGCGCTTATGTGAACCGGTTGCCGATGGGCGGCAACCTTTACGGGGTAGAGGCTGCTGCGCAAAGCTATTTCGGCGCACAGGCCGCCGATTTGGACCTGGCTCAGTCCGCATTGCTCGCAGCCATCCCGAACGATCCCGTCCGGTTGAATCCACGCACGCATTGGCGCGCACTAAAGAATCGCCAGTTCTACATCCTCCAGCGGATGCGCGCGACGGGTGCGGTCACGGATGCGCAAGCGCAACGAGCCGCGGGCGAGGATCTTCATCTCGCTGCGCCGGCACGCGGAATTCTTGCAGGTGCGCATCTGCTTTTTGCGCTTGCCTCGAACCTCCCCGTGCATACATCGCACGTTCGCACAACGATCGACCGGCCGCTCCAGCAGTTTATTGAAACGCAAATGCGAGCACTCTTGGCGGCGCTTGCGGAGCGCAACGTCCACCAAGGCGCGGCGCTGGTCATCGATAACCGGACCGGCGAGGTGCTTGCCTATGTTGGATCGCCCGACTATTTTGACGACGACAATCACGGGCGTAACGACGGCGTACGGGCACTTCGTCAACCCGGCTCGGCACTCAAACCATTCCTCTACGAGTTGGCCCTTGAGCGGGGCGTGGTCCAGCCCAATTCAATCTTGGCCGACGTTCCGGTAACATATGCGATTGCAAACGGCCAACTGTATTCACCATCCGATTACAGTAACGCGTATGCAGGCCCAGTTCGCGTGCGGCTTGCGCTTGCGAATTCGCTCAACGTTCCCGCCGTGCGCGTGCTCTCGCGTGTCGGCACCGGCGTGTTCTTGGATCGCTTGCATGCGCTCGGCTTCGAGCATCTAACGCGTCCGCCCGAATACTACGGTCTCGGGCTCACGCTCGGCGGCGGCGAAGTCAGTTTGTGGGAACTTACGCACGCGTACCTCACGCTTGCGCGCGCCGGTTCGGCGATTCCGTTGCGCACCGTTATTTCCAACGATGCTCCCAACGGCGCGCAAACCGGATCGCCGCGACTCTGGTGGCTCATCACCGACTTCTTGAGCGATTCTCATGCGCGCGCGCATTCATTCGGCGCCGCTTCCATTCTCGATCTGCCTTTTCCAACAGCCGTAAAAACCGGCACCTCGTCGGATTTTCGCGACACCTGGACGGTCGGCTATTCGAGGGAGTATACGGTTGGTGTGTGGGTCGGCAATTTCAACGGAGCGGCGATGCGGCATGTTTCCGGTGTAACCGGCGCTGCGCCGCTGTGGCACCGCATCATGCTACGTCTGCACCAAAATCACGAACCGCTGCCCTTTTCGAAACCGGCGGGATTCGTACGGCGGTCAATTTGCGCAAGTTCTGGCCTAAAACCGCTCACAAATTGTGATGCCGTGGTCACAGAGTATCTGTCTCCGGCGCAAGTTGTATCCTATGGCAAACCGGGTCGGAGCACCCTCCCACGCACCTATGATGAATGGCTCGGTGCGCAAGGTGTAGCGCCTGTGAGGGCGAGCGATGTCCGCATTCTCTTCCCGCATCAAGATGACCGGTTTATTTTGAATCGGACCGACGATGCGATCGAAGTCGCCCCCATGCAGGCGATCGCCTTTCACGTTCGCACCTTCGTCAACGCACCGGTCACGTGGTCGCTCAACGGCGTACGCGTTGCTACGACGGCAAGCGACACCTATACCTGGAGACTCCGCCCCGGCACGTGGCATTTGGAGAGTCAAACAGCAGCGCGTCACGACTCCGTCACATTCACGGTCGTACGCGCAACGCAACGAACCCGACGCGGATTTTCTTTCTAGGAAGGAGTCATTCTGAGTTCAGAATGGGCTTGGTTCGTGGATTTGTTGCCCGAACGAATGCGCTAAGACATCCGCGTCGGTAATCGGCGGCGGGGGGACGACCGCACCCATATCGATGAGTTCGACAAAGCGCGCAACGCACTCACGGTCCCATTGCGTGCCTGCGCCGCGCATAAGCTCCGACCGTGCGAATTCAACGGTCAGCGCGCGCCGGTAGGGCCGGTCGGTGGTCATGGCATCGTAGGCATCCGGTGATGATGCACGATACACGGAACGATGCTGCGCATCGCTTCAACTTCGCTCAAGATCTCGGCTGCGATGTCGGGTTGGAAATTGATGACGCTGCGTTCGCGTTCGTCGAATTTCCCGGGCTTGAGAAGTATGGCATCCGGAATGCCGATCTTTCCGAGATCGTGCAAGAGCGCCGCGTGTTCGACCGTCGTAACGAATTGCGGCGGACATTTCATGAGTTCGGCACATTTGCGACTATAGACGGCAACGCGCTGCGAATGTCCGGCGGTATACGGATCGCGTTTATCCACGATCTGCGCGATGCCGCTGATGGTTTGCACGAATGTTTCGCCTGCAAGGCGTTGCCTGCGGTTGAGTTCGCGTTGCGCAGCGATAGCAAGCGTGAGGAGTGAAAGGAAGATCAAGAGCACGGCGCCGAGCGTCGCACCGATGACGACTCGCTGTTCGGGTGCGTCTTGTGCGCGCATCTGCGCCAGAGAAAAGTCGATTGCGATGACTGCGGAATACAGCGAGCTCGTACGCGATGCGATCGGCACGTAGCCGGTCATCAAACGTTCGTTTTTTGAACCTTGCTCGCTTCCACGAACGACGTCCTGCGCCGCGATCGCGGCCGCGACGCCCTGGCGGTCGGGAAGTCCATTACTCGGAAAGAGCGCCGTCCCGTCGGGCCAATACACGCGCACCCCACGAACGTATTCTTGAAAACTCGAGGCTTGGCCGGCACCTTTTGCGATATCGTTATAGGTGCCGTTGAGGCTTTTCGTACGCGGATCGACTCTCGAGAGCGGCGAGCAATGCGGACGTTTGTCCGACCGAAGTGGTCGTCAAATTGTTTTCGAGCACCTTTTGTTGCTCGCGATCCAACACATAAGCAAGGCCGACGGCCGTAACGACCGCAGCGAAGAATGTGACCAGCGTGAAGCGCGCGAGAAAGGATCGAAGCACGATACCTTACTTATCGGCCGGAGGGAGTCTCCTCGTGATCACGGTAGAGATCGCGGCGCGTGGCGGGTAATTCAACCGAGCCGTCTGTGAGTGGTTTGGCAAGGAGGGACTGGAAAAGCCCCAGACGTCCAACGCGAAAACCTTGCGCGCTGCCGGCCATGTAGATACGCCACGTACGGTACGCTTGGAGTCCGGCCGCGGCAGTGGCCTGAGCTTTTGCGGCTTCGAGATTCGACACCCAAGCGCGCAGCGTGCGCATGTAATGCTCGCGTAAATTTTCAACGTCACGGATCTCGAAGCCGCTGCGCTCTGCAATAAGTATCGAGTCGGAAACCGGAAGCAGCTCGCCGTCGGGGAAAACGAAACGTTCGATAAATCCGCCGGACTTGTAGCCGCGGCGCCCAGGGCTTTGATCAGCGATTCCGTGATTTAAGAAAAGTCCACCCGGCCGCAGAAGCGCATAGGCTTTGCGAAAGTATTCCGGCAGCTTGGATCGTCCAACGTGCTCCACCATCCCGATACTCGAAATTTTATCGAACGTGGAATCCGCAAGTTCCCGGTAATCGCGCAGCTGCACGCTTGCAACCCCGGCAAGCCCTTCGGCCTCGATGCGGGCTTGAGCTTCCTCACACTGGCTGCGGCTTAAGGTAACGCCGACGACGCGCGCTCCGAAGTGCTTTGCCGCGCGAACGACGAGCGCGCCCCACCCGCAGCCGATATCCAAGAGCCGATCGCCGGGCGCCAACCGAAGTTTGCGCAGCACATAGTCGATCTTTGCATTCTGCGCTTGCTCGAGCGAGTCGA
This sequence comes from Vulcanimicrobiota bacterium, assembly GCA_014305015.1. Lineage (GTDB taxonomy): Bacteria > Vulcanimicrobiota > Vulcanimicrobiia > Vulcanimicrobiales > Vulcanimicrobiaceae > JACRUB01. The sequence continues at coordinate 8,377 of JACRUB010000043.1, forward strand.
CGCCTCCATCAAAGTACGCGCACGAATACACGAGTTGTTCTCCGAGAAAACTTCGGTAGAATTCGACCGGTTGATCGTAGTGAAAACCGATCGCTTCGCGATCGCGCTGCGCGGAATGAACGCGGCCGCGCAGACGTGCCTCACGCAAGGACGGCATTTTTTCTTTTGGGAGGCGGAGCAACAACCCAAGAAGTGCGGGCAGATTTTGTTTCTTGAAGTGCTGGATGCTCTCGCCTATGACATCGATCGCACATTCCGCGTTGCCATCGACTTCGAGAAGGCCGGCGGCTAGAGCACGCCCCGCGTTGAGATCGATCGGTGCGCGTAACGCAAGTCGAAGCGTGCCCGGTGTTGCGATGCGTAAGGTGAAACGATCCTCACCTTTTGCCGGCACTTGCGTACCGTCCCAAAACGCGATGGAGAAATCTTGCGCAAAACGGTCGCCGAAGAGCGATTGCAAAATTGCAAGAGCAATTCGCGTGTTCGGATCTGGCGATGCAACGGACGGCTTTTCGAGCACCCGCATGCCCCGATATTACCTCGTACGGAACGTCAGTGCAAGACCGTTCATGCAGTAGCGCAGGCCCGTCGGTTTTGGACCGTCATCGAAAACATGCCCGAGGTGGCCGCCACAGCGGCGGCACAGCACTTCCGTGCGTTTCTCGAGGAGCGAATTGTCGTCGCGGAGCTTGACCGCGTTTGGGAGCGCTTGGTAGAACGACGGCCAACCGGTCCCGCTCTCGAACTTCGTTTTAGCATCGTAGAGCGCTAGGTCGCAACCGGCGCAATAGTATGTGCCATTGTGATGCTCGTAGTCGAGCTTGGAGCTTCCCGGCGCTTCCGTTCCAGCTTCACGCAAAATGTTGAAACGCTCGGGGCCGAGGCGCTTACGCCACTCAGCTTCGCTATAGTGGACCTCAAATGAGTCGGCCTTCGCACGGTGCGCGTGACTCAAACCGAGCGTTCCAAGAACCGCAGCCGCACCCAGACCGCGAAGAAGTGTCGCGCGGTTTACACGCTGATGTGACATGAAACGCCGTGCCTCTCGTTGTAGCGCTGGTGATATTCTTCGGCCGGATAAAACGTACTCGCCGCTTCAATTTGTGTGACGATCGGCCTTTTGAATTTCCCGGAAGTTTCCAATGCATTCTTGGACTCAATTGCTTCTTGTGCTTGTTCAGGCGTCGTATAAAATATCGCGGAACGATATTGCGTGCCGAAATCGGGGCCTTGTCGATTGGGCGTTGTCGGGTCGTGCATGCGCCAAAACAGATCGAGCAACGTGCCGTAGCTCACCACGTCCGGATCATAGGTGACCTGAACCACCTCAGCATGTCCGGTGCGACCGGTGCACACTTGTTGATAGGTGGGATTCTCGGCTTGCCCACCGGAGTAACCGGAGACGGCATCGATAACACCGGGAAGCTGCCGGAAGGCGGCTTCTACACCCCAGAAACATCCGGCTCCAAAAGTTGCAACTGCAGTACTCATATAGCCATAGAACGGATACCGGAGCCGGTTGGATGCACCGGACGGTGTCCGGAGGGTGTTATACAATATAATGGCCCAGCAGCTCGGCATTTTTGAGGAAGAAGTGCGCACGATCGCGCGCACCCCGCACGGCGGCATCGTCTATTTCCCGGCTGTCTTTGAGGCTGAGGAGGCGGCCTCGCTCTTTAGCGAGTTGCTCGCTACGATCCCGTGGTCCAAAGAAGCCATGAAAATGTACGATAAACTCGTTGATGTGCCGCGTCTCGTGGCCTGGTATCACGATAGAGATCGCTTGCCTGCTGCGCTTGATCGTATTTGCCAGCGGGTGCAATCCGTTTTGGGCCGCACATTCAATGCGGTCTCGCTCAACTATTACCGCGACGGAACCGATAGCGTCGCCTGGCACAGTGACCACAACGAGGAACTTGTCGAGGATCCCGTAGTAGCCCTCGTGTCGCTCGGCGCGATGCGACAGATGCAGTTTCGCACGAAGGCGCTTCCTCGCGGGCAGTTACGTTGCGATCTCGAACCCGGTTCGATTCTTGCGATGCGCGGTGACGTGCAATCCCACTGGGAGCATCAGATTCCAAAAGTGCGCCGTCCGACGAGCGCGCGAATCAGCGTCGCGTTGCGGACGAAGGTCCCAGGCGCCAAAACTGAACGCCCGTAGGCATCGCGGAGTGCGTGGTCGGATTGAGTTCGTAGCCAAACAGGTTACTCGGAATAACCGCGCCCAGACGGTTTGAGTAGAGGAAGAGCGCCGGCAAGTCCGTCGCTGCAATTACTTGGTAACGATTGAGCGCCTCGCGCGATGCTACTGAGGAGGCTGCGCTGCGGGAGGCGATCAGCGCGCGGTCGAGTTCGGGATTGGAGTAAAATCCGAGGTTGTAGCCGCCGTTCGCTCGCGTTTGCGTAGAAGCGTAGGTCCTGTAGTCATCCGGGTAGGGGAGCAGAATAACTCCACGCAGTGCTAGGGCGAAACGCGAATTGTGCAGATCGCTAAAGAAGGTCGCGAGTTCCTCATTCTCAAGTTCACACTCAATTCCGACGGCACGGAAATTCGCCTGAATGAGTTCTGCAATATTGCTCGCGACGGCGTCGGTAGCACCACCGGTCTTTAAAACGATTCGTAATGCGACCCCATTTTTTTCGCGCACGTTTCCGTGCAGATGCCAGCCCGCGGCATCAAGCAGGCGCGCAGCGCGGGCGGGGTCGTACGGGTAACGCGGCACGTGAGGATTGTAGTACGGCGAGAAAGAGGGAATGGGTCCGCTAAGAATATCGGCCTGCCCGCTCATGATGCCATGCGTTATGAAATCGCGATTGACCGATAAAAGCATCGCTTGGCGTACGGCTCGCTCTCGCAAGAAAGGTTCACTGGAATCGTGGAAATTCGGAAGCAAGACGAACGCAACGTTCCATGGCCAGGTCACTGTCCGGTGATCTCCACGCAAACGCGTATGCACGCGCCACAGGTTCGGTGGAATACCCGTTACGTCAACCTCACCGGCATCGACGGCTGCATACAGCGAGTCTTGCTGCGGATAGACGCGGAATGCCACTTGAGAAAGGGATGGCTTGCGTCCCCAAAACGTCGGATTAGGCTCGAGAACCAAGTAGGAATCGCGAACGTGGCGCTTTATCCGAAACGGGCCATCCGTTATCGGATGCTGAGAAAAATCCGAATCGGTGTTGAGGAACTGCGCCTCTTCTGAAGATGCGGGGTTGTATTTGCGCAGGATGTGTGCCGGCAGCACAAACGTTTCGCCTAATGCGTTTGCCAAGAAGGGCGGCGACGGGCGCGAGAGGTTGATCTCCACGGACCATCGATCCAGTGCGCGAACCGAACGCATGAGGGTGAAGTCCGAAGCGTTGCTTTCGATGACCGATGGATTGACTTCAGCTTTGATGGAGAAAACAACGTCGTCCGAGGTGACGGGTGCGCCGTCCGTCCAGCGGCCGTTACGTTGTAGTTCTAAAATGTAGCGCCGTCCGTCGCGATCGATGCGAGCGCTTTTGGCGAAACTCGTTGAAAAGCGGGGCAAGAGGTCGGGACCGATATCGATGAGCCGCCCATAGATGAGCTCGTCGATCTCCGTGCCCGCCGACGTATTGATTGCCGTTAACGGATTGAACCCGTCCGGATCGGCGATCCATCCGAGCACGACCGTGTTTGGATCGCGTGTCTCGGCGTATCGAGCGCTACACGAGAGACTGAGGCACAGAAACGCGATGAGAAGTGCCCACCGCAAGCTACTGCCCCACATTTTCACGCAACCAATCGCCGATGAAATTGAGCGCCGTTACCGTAAAGAGAATCGCAAGGCCGGCCGGCACGATCAACCAATAGGCACCGGCGAACACATCGCTTTGCGCCGAGCTCAAGAGATTGCCCCACGACGGCGTCGGGGCACGCACGCCGATCCCAAGGTACGAGAGCGCCGTCTCCGCGAGCATCGCATTCGCGATCATGAAGGTGGTGGTGGTAATTATTGTTCCGGCCGCATTCGGAATGACATGGCGAGCGAGGATGCGGGCATCGACAGCTCCCAGCGCCCTCGCGGCCTCGACGTAGAGGCGTTCCTTAATTGTAAGCACCTCGCCGCGCACGAGACGCGAGGGATTGAGCCAAGATGTTACGCCGATGACGACGATGAGCGCTACAACGCTCCCGTGGAACATCGCCGCGAGAAACAGGAGCAGAAACAAAGTCGGGACCGAGAGCAAAACGTCGACGATACGCATTAGGATGGCGTCAATCACGCCCCCATAGAATCCCGAGATTGCCCCGACGCCAGTCCCGATGACCATTGCAACCAGTGCAGCTGTAAAGCCGACGAGCAGACTGATTCGGCCGCCGAGCAAGACGCGCACGAATTCATCGCGTCCAAGTCCGTCCGTTCCCAGAATGTGGTTCTGGGTGGGCGCTGCATACGAATGCGCAACGTCGGTGAACAAACCCGTCTGATGTGTCACTATGGGATAGAAAAGACATGCTGCCGAGATGACAGCGATCCAGGCCACACTAATGACGGCAAGTGGCGTACGAAGAAAGCGGCGCCAAAAACGGCGCCGTCCCTCATTCGTACCGGACGCGAGGATCGACGATTCCATAAGCAAGGTCTGCAGCGAGGTTTCCAAGCACCACGAGGATCGCGGTTAGCACGGTCATTCCAAGCAGCGTTGCGTAGTCGCGATCGACTGCCGACTGCCAAAAAAGTTGTCCCATTCCTGGATAGGCAAAAATTTGCTCAGTAATCACGGCACCGCTAAAGAGCAGAGGGATGCTGCTGCCCAAAATAGTGATGAACGGGATAAGCGCGTTTCGCAACACGTGCTTGAAAAGCACCGTGCGTTGCGGTAACCCTTTGGCTCTCGCGGTTTGCGCGTAGTCTTCGCGCAATTGTTCCACCATGCTGCCGCGAATGTAGCGGCTCCAGCCGGCGACGGAGACAATGGCGAGCGTAGATGCGGGCATAGCCAAATGCGCGAGGCGCGAGGGCCAGTCGAATGCGATTGTATCGATTGTTTGCAGACCGCCGACGGGAAACCAGCGCAACGTAACCGCAAAGAGCGCAATGAGAATCGTTCCGAACCAGAACGTCGGCATCGACCACGCGAGAAAAACAAACGAGCTTGCGGTTCGATCGAAGACGCTGTTTTGACGGTACGCTTGATAGACTCCGAGGGGAATCGCGATGACGATCGAGAGCAAAAGCGCTGCGCCCATGAGCAACAGCGTTTGCGGCAGCCTTTGCGCGATCAGGTCTCGTACCGGCGCCTGCTGGATGTACGAGAACCCAAAGTCGCCGTGCACGAGCGCGTTTGCCCAGAGCGCATACTGCTCTGCAAGCGGCCGGTCAAAGCCTAAGACGTGTGTGAGATGCGCAATTTGGGCCGGCGTTGCTTTTTCACCGCCGAGTGCTTGCGCCGGTCCCCCCGGCGCGATATGAATGAGCAGAAACGTCAGAATCGTCACGCCGATCAGCGTTGGAATGCTCCAAAGCACTCGCTTGACGAGAAAGGATGTCACGCGCGTTTACCAGTTGTATGCGCCAAGTGCGCTCCATTGATCGGCGGAGGTGCCGTCCCAGTCAAAGAAGGCCTCCCCAATCGCGCCTAAGGTTTTCGCTTGCACGAGGCTTTCGGTGATTTCTTGCGGCGGCGGCGAACCGAGTGGTCCTTCATTGCTCGTCTGTCCGCCCATGCTGACCGGCAGCGCGCGTCCCGATACCTCAAGGACTTTCTTGTACGAACCCGCGAGTTCGGAGTTCATCTTCGCGACGTCCATTGTTTTGCGTGAGAGCATGCGCCAATAACTCATCGGCTGCAAGACATCCGCGTAACGCGCAATTTGCACGTACGGATATTTGGAATTGTCTAGATGTTCGAGAAACGGATCCTCGACGGTAGCAACGACCACGACCTTGGGTCCCAGTGCTTGCCGCAGCCGCTTTGCGTAGTCCACCATAGCCGTGCATCCCTCGGGACAGTCGTGCATAAACTCCTCACCCCGTTCGAAGTCGACCGCAATGCCGGTCACGCGCGTTCCTTTGGCCGTGCGGTAGGAAGCGGTGCGCACGCTGGCTTGCAGATCTTCGAACGTTGCTTGTCGCGGGACGCTCCAGCCGATCACACCGATGTTGTGTGCGGCCAAGCCGTCGATGATTTGATCGAGGACGATCTTGCTTTGCGGATCGACTTCCCAATACGCGCCGTATGCGGTTCGCAACTCGACATACTGTAAACCGGCGCGAACCGCTTGGTCGATGTAGACTTGGGCATTCCAATGACCGATGTAGTGATCGTCGTACGGATTCGTGCCATAATACAACCACATGCCTTTGCCCGAAGCGATGCGACTTGTGTTGCCGAAGATTTCGGGCAGACTGCGCACGGCGACCGTTGCCGGCGGTTTCGCCTCGCGATAAATCGTGTAGCGGTAGGTTGTGTTTGGGCGCACCGCATCGTCGCGAAATGTTTGGCTCGGTGCGCCGAGTGAAGTTATGATGCGTGTCCCCCCACCAGTACGGACGATGCGCACGTCGGCGGTCTCCCGCGGAAACCACCCGATTTGATTCATGTACGGCCCAAGCGATGCGCCGACGACGCGTGGTCCCTTCCAGGTGCGAACGTCGGTCGACGTATAGACATCGGGGAATTTTGGTTTATTCGAGCGCACGCGCATTCGTACGGGTTCGTTTACGTTCACGCGCACGATCGCTGCCGGCTGCCCAAACCGCATGCGCGGCTGCCATTGCGTCGTTCCACGATCCGGGATCCAATCCAGGTCGGTGTTGAGCATGATTTTCGTTGGTTGGCCCTGCGCGTCGAGATAACGCGCCACAACGAGCCACTTCGCGTAACCATCGGGATCTACGCCGAGCGGGCGGGATTCGACCGTCAAACGCGCAGCGGCATTGCCGGCATACACGGGGCCGCTCGGCCGGGGTGTCGGTGAAGGCGAGGCGGTCGGGCTGAGCTGCGAAAGTAAAAGCGCCGCAAGCCAAGGTGCGATCATGAGGGTGTCTTTCCCCAAAGAGAAGGGCGACGCATTGCTGCGCCGCCCCTTCAGTTGCGAGGTCCGCTTATGGCATCTTTACCGTAAGGAACAACTGGAATTGCATGGGCGTTTGCGAGTAGTTCTGGTAGCCGGTTTGGCCGGCAGCAAGCCCCGAGGAGCCGGCTCCCAGAGGCCAGAACGGGCCGCATCCCGGGCCAAGCGCTGGGGTGCTACCCAGCTGGTTGGCAGTGCACGGAACGACGTCGTTGACGTTATTCGTTAAGTTCGTTCCTTGCACGCCGAGAATGAGATTCGGGTAGGCTTTTGGATGCCAGACCAATGTTGTGTTGAGCACGAAGTATCCGGATGACGTTCGTTCGGGCTGGAGCCAGATCGGCGTATACAGGGTGGAACTCGTGCTACCGCAGCTGATGTTGCCCATCGTTTTTGTGTAGCAGACGCCCGTGTTGTAATACGAGGGTCCCTGGTAATACAAGAACGGCAAAATGCTGAAGTTGTTCAGGTGAAGATCTGCGGTTAAGGTTCCGCTAATGAGCGGATTGCTGCTGTTACGAACCAGGGGCGCGATTGAGGGCAGCGAGGCGCTTGCATACGATCCTGTTAGCGCACTGGTCATGTTCGTCCAGAAATTGTCGTACGTACCCGACAACCACCAGGACGTTCCGACCGCATGGTGATCGAGATGACTGAGGCCAAGCTCTAAGCCGAATGCCCTGCGAATGCCGCCGTTTGCGATTTGCGTCGGACCATAGGTCGCCTTCCCGGTTACCGGGTCGATGGAGGTGACCGGCTTGTATTGGTATTCGATGTTCGACGAATTGTTATACCACGGTCCGAACTTGATCGATGTATTCGAATCGATCTGGTGTTCGAATGAAAGATCGGCGCTATGGATGAGCGTGGGGAGAGCGCTAAACGTGCCGCCGGGGTTAAAGATCGCCGAGCCTTGGCGGTATACGGCGCCTGTTCCTACGAAGGACGTCGAGTCGGTAAAAGACCCGCGCAAGACGTTGTCAGGATTCATCGTATATGCGAACGCAAATGAGGGATTCCAAATGCCCGTGCTGTACGGTCCACCTGGGTAGTTGTAGTTCATGCGTTGATACCGCAGCCCCGGATTGAGCAGCAATTTGTTATGGCGCGAGCTGAGCGACGCATACGCTGCTAGAATGTGCGATGGATACGTTGAGATACTGTTGATGCCGGGCCACGAACCATCGGGGTTAAAATAGAACGTGAAATACGACTGGTTTAGATTGGCGTCGGTCTCGTCGCTGATGCCGGCTTTGATGGTTGTGCTGGCACTGATCGCGTTTGTGTAGTCGAGCGATCCGACGTACATCTCCGAGCGCCGGTTGCCTTCATAGCCCGTATTGAACCAGTTTTGTTGTTGCGCGCAAACACGCCCACCGAGGCCCGGAAATTTCGAGTTCATGATCGGCGTGTTGGGCTGATATGGCAGCAACGGACACGTCGCGCTGACTTGGAAGTCCGGCGAATTTTCGATCGATGGAATGTTCGCCTCGACGATCGGCTGATCGAAAACATACTCATTGTAGTTTTCGGCAAGTCGTAGTGCTAAGAACGAGTGATCGTTGATAATGTGATTCCACTGGATCTTGCCGAGACCAGAGTAATGGTGCCAAATATTTCCGCCACCGTTTTGTGTATTTGCGGTGCCGAAATACAATCCGATGGGGCACGCCGCACCGTTCGGTGCTGTGCCGCCGACGTTTCCGGTCGGACTCACGACGGCACCCTTAACGCCTGCGTTTGGGTCGACGTGATTTCCGGGACACGGTATCGCCGTCAGTGGTACGGGCTCTCCCGGCGCGCGATTCATGAGATAGGAGAAGTTGAATTCCCCGACGCCGTTTTGTACGAGAAACTGGAAATCATTGTTGGGATTGGGTTTGTAGTGAAAGTTGCCGATGATGTCGGTTGTAAAAACCGTGCCGGGGCCGTTAGCTCCTTCCACAAGAAGTGCCGGATAGGTCAATCCGCTGGCGTAAGAGTTCAATGAGCCGGTTTTATCCAACGCGGCATACCAGGACCATTTACGGTTGGCGGTCGCCCCGGAATACTCGGCCGTCAAATCTTGAAGCCGGCCCGGAGTTGATGTTCCATACGACAGTATCGTGTACCCGGGATAGGTTCCCGTCTTCACAACGGTGTTAATGCTTCCGAGACCGCTGGCGGATTCCGAGGCGTCGAGTCCACCGGTTCGAACCTCGATGTTTCCCATGCCGACGTTCGATAAATTCGTTGTAAAGAAGCCGGTGATGCGGTCTTTAATCGGAATGCCGTCGAGTTCGTAGGCGATATCGGTAATGCTGCCGCCGTGGATGCGCGGCTGCGCGGGATATCCCGTCGATGTGACGCCGGGAACCGCTTGCACATATTGATACAGCGTTTTGTGTAAATCGTTTCCGCCCGAAATGGCATTAAGCTGTGCACCGCTGACGGAATACACGTCGGCGGTTTGGCCGGGCTGCACGAGATTGCCCGCCGAGCGTGATCTTACCGCGCCAATTTCCTTAAGGCTTTTGCTCAGGTGTTGATTTTCAGTCAGGGTTAGATCTTGCTGCACGGTAACGCCCGCAATCGTCGCCGGCTCATATCCTTGCACCTGATACGCGAGCACGTAAGTGTCAGGGATCATGCCTTGAATGACGTAAAAGCCCTGCGCGTTACTGACCGCGGAATAGTTTTGGCTCGGCGATGTTGCGCTTACTTTGACGTTTGCAACGGGGGAGCCGTTGCCGCCGTCCACGATCGTTCCCTGGACGGTGCCTGTTGTGCCGGCAATTGCTGCATTCGGACACGCAAGAGAGAGACAGAACGCGATGATGATACTGACTACCACCAACCATCGCGCGCTTAGAGGCTGAAGTCGCATGTTTGCTCCTCATGGCAAGGGCACTGCTCTTCAAGCATCGCGCCCCGCAAAAAAAGAAAAGCGCCCGGCGGGGTCCCCCGCGCGTTCGCTACGTCGTTAATGTACCTTTAACGCGGCGAGGATTCCTTCGGACTATTTACACGTGTGGCGCAGGCGTTGCCGCCGGTACTTTTTGTCGAAAAGGAACACGCCAGGTAACTGTCCACTGTCGCGGCGCGAGCGGCGTCGTTGAATATGCGAACGTGCCGCCGCCCACCACCGGAAGGGGATCGACGCCTTGGTAGGTCGTGAACAAACCGGCGTGGGTGCCGAAGATATTCGATTCAACAAGCGTCACCGTGCCGCCGAACGGTGGACGGAGAACGACGCCTGCGTTAAAGACCGTGTAAGCGGGCAGATTTTTTTGGTTATTGATGTCGTTGAACTGCATTCCGGCGAGCCATTCAACGCGGGACTGCGGAATGATTCCGTCCACGATGAGGCCTGCAGTCCGCAGTGGCTTATGTGGCAGCTGCATGCCGGGGGAGTAAAAACTTCCGGGGAACTCGAGGCGCGGATCGATGGTCGAGAGATACGTGCTTCCGACTGCGTAGGTCGGAAACAGGGTGATATTTTTGCCAATGCGTACTTGGCCGGAAAGAGTGAACCCCTGATTGACCTGCCCGGCTCCGGACAGTGATTGCGTAACATAAACACCGGCCGGATTAAATGGAATTGAGCCGCAGACCGTCGGCGAGGACCAAAATTGCTGCAAGCTGCTCAAGTAAGCGCTTAGGCCGTTCGGAAAGATCGCCGCGGGCTGCGCCGCTATGGGAATCGAAGCACGAAAGGATTGTCCAAACGCATTTTGGCGGTAGAGCGAGAGCGTCCAATTTCCGGTTCGAAATTTGTGCCGCCACGAGAGATCGTAGTTCACGGAAGACTGCGGCACAGCCGAATCGTTTGGGCCGTCGACGAAGACCGAATGGTTAAAACAATCGTAATCGGCGTCGGGCGGATCGGTAATGCGCTGCGAACCCTGGTAGGTCGGTTGGGCGCTCCCGACCGCAATGCTTCCTTCGAACACATCGTTTTTGGCGGGAGTCCAATCCACGGTTTCGTTGAGAACGGCGGCGCTGCCCGCTCCGGTCGCCGTTGCAAAGCTGACGCGATGCGTTAACGAAAGTTTGTCATTCGCCTTGACTTTATCTTGAAAAGAGATGGTGCGGCTCGTCGTAACCGGCTGCTGGATGCTCACGGGCAGACCATTGTAAGTCTGAACGGTGCTTTGATGGTACGCCTGCACGTTGAATCCAAAACTCGCCGTGTGCCGTCGCGCCGTGATCGATCCGTAGGTCCCATAGTAGAACGCGCTGTAGCTTCC
>JACRUB010000140.1 GCA_014305015.1 Vulcanimicrobiota bacterium
GTCTCCGCTTGCCTTCCAGTACAGATAAGAGAACCAGATCGGGTAGAGCAGCGAGTCCATCTCGAACTTGCGCTCCGCGACATGATAGTCCAGCGTAAACGCATTAGCATAGGGATCGATCAATATGTAACGTGCCTGACGCACGATAACGCCGCGCATGGTTTTGGCGACCTCGGGATCGGTTAGGGAGAGGCCGATATAGGGCTTCATGACCGCGCTTGAATCGCGCAGCCACTCGTTATTGATGTCGCCCGTGGAAACGAAGGTCGTGCCATCTTGCTGGATGATTGCGTGCCGGCTGTACGCTTCGTCATATGCGGTTTGGTACAGACGTTGAAGTTTTACCGCAACGGCGGCGGCCCGCTCAGAGGGCGGACCATCGGCTTTTGGGGACGCCTGGGCCGGAATCGACGTAAATGCCAGAACGACGCCGAGGCAGATCACACCGATGCGAGCGGAAACCATGACTAGCTATATACCCAGATTTGCAACGGACCGGTCTCCCATTCGAACGTGGTAACGCACGCTGGCCCTGTCCCCTATAAACGTTATCGGCAAATTAACCGTTGAACTTGTGTGAAGAGTTCCAACCCTAGTTACAAGCAAGTTCTTTTCGGGCATAATTATAGTGTCACAACAGAATAGAAACGGAGCGATCACCATTACCCGCCTGGCTCTCCCGCTACTCTCATGCATGGCGATGCTCGCTCTCGGAGGCTCTGCGCTCGCCGACCAACGCTACTCCATTGCCGGAACGGACCGTTACCAAATCGGCGTCCACGAATTGCAAACCCGGATCAGCTACAGTGGTAAGGAGACCTTGACCGTGACGCGGGCCGGCTCCGGCAAACATTTTAGCGCGCGCGTCCGGTATACGCGATCGGACCAGACGGGCTCAGTGCCGGCCCAGGCCTCTTTCGATGCGCTGATGCTGCCCAGCGGGGAGCAACGCGACGAAGCGAACGCCGACCCGAATTACCTCACGGTTCTCAACCAACCGTTCTCGGTTCAGCTCGACTTGCCGACCCTACACGATCTGGCGCGCCTGCGCGGCCGTATCCCCTTTGATTTTCCATCGCCCATGACCGGCGGAACGCTCCACGGCTATTTGAGCCGTGGGCAGTTCGCGACTGTCGCGAATCGGCGCGCGATCGGCGTGAACTTTGATGCCGAGGGGCCGATGCAAGGTCCGCTCCCGGACCATCCGGCCATGACCCTCGATGGCACGATGCACATGCACGGCACCGCCTATTACCAAACAGGTACGGCCTTATTGCTCTCGCTGGATGCCACGCTCACTATCAGCGGCAATCTGCAGGACCCGAAAAAAGCAACCCCCGTATCGATTGTCTATAAGCGTTCGATACGGGCCGATAGCGCTTCGCCGGTTCTCAAAGAGGCCAGCACACACTAGTCTTACCAATCTGAAAACCTAAAGGTTACCAGTTGGTAAGACTCCATGATTACAAAGCGCCGACTAACTCGACTTCTATCGGATGTGAGAACGGCACTTCGTCCATGTGCACGAATTCGGTAAACGCGAGATGGTTTTGATGACAATTGATGAGCATCTCGATTCCGCGTTTTACGCTTCCCGTCTCTTCGATATACTTATTCAGCTTTTTTGTGAAGTACGTATGTGGATCTCGCAGCACTTTTGCATAGTACGGATCTTCAGTCAGCCCCGCGGGGCTAACACCTTCTTTTGGAACGAGCCAGACGAACGACGGATCTTGACCATGACGATACCCAATGAGCAGTAGCGGTATAGCTCGGGTTGAAGCGAGCGTTGGAACGAAACTGCAAATAGTATATGCATCGAAGGTAATTTCCGTTGTTTCGATGGCGGTTTCTATCATGCGCGTCCCCTCCAGTGAAGAAAAAAACCGCTCGGCAGCATCCCGCGCCGAACGGTTTTCGAAATCGTGGTGCCCTCGAACGAGCGTCATACAACAAGGTTCTCCCCGCGCACTTTGAGGGACCTGCGAGGTCCGTGTGAAACCTTTATCGCGCGGAGCGGTGTTGGGGCAAGCGTATGAGCGTGCTCGCACCACTCCTGAGGGAGTTTACCGTGCCACCGGCGGTCCAACCCGCACCCAAAACAAAGACGCAGAAACCGGCGCCCAGCATCGAGCGTTTCGAATCGATCGTCGATGATTATCAGCGCCGTCTCTACGGCTTTGCGCTACGCATGACGGGTAACCGCGAAGATGCCGAGGAGATCGTCCAAGACGCGTTCGTGCGCGCCTACCGGGCGCTCGGTAAGATGTTGCCCGAACAACGGGCGGAATTGCGCCTTCAGCCGTGGCTCTATACGATCACTCTCAACGTCACCCGTAACCGCTTACGTTCGAAGAAACCGACCAACGTGGCTCTGGACGCGCTTGCCGATCCAGACGCCTTGCTGCGCGAGTCCAATGAAGGCCCGGCCCAGCCGGAAGCCATCGTGGAACGCGACGCCGATATGGCGCTTGTAGAAAAAGCGCTCCTCCAACTACCGATGCATCTGCGGGCTGCTGCAACGCTGCGTTTCATTGAAGGACGCAGCCATCCCGAGATTGCCGAGATTCTCAACCAACCAATCGGAACGGTGAAATCACACGTTCACCGCGCCGTCCGGATTCTACGCCGCATTCTCGGTCCCCAAATCGGCCGAATTATTCCTCAAGGAGCTAATCTCCATGCGTTGTCGTGAAGTAGAAGCGCTGTGGGACGAATTGCGTAGTGAGGGCATGCCCTCCTTACGCGACGCCGTCAAGTTGCATTTGCTGAGTTGTCCGCCGTGTCAGGAACTCTATGAAGAGTACGAAGGCGTAGCGTTTTGCCTGTCGTCTCTTGCCACTCCGGAACCATCCTGCGATTTAAGCAAAAAAGTCGTCGAACACATTGCCGATATGCGCATCAAATCACGCATCGACCCGGTGCAGCTCGCAACCGTCATTTCCCCAATCGGCAAACTGTACGTTGGCTTCAAAGAAAACCGGATTACGTTCATAGCGATTTGTCGCGGCGAAGGCGTCGCAAAAATCTGCGAGCAAGTTGAGAAACGATTGCGGCGCCAGGTTGTCAACACCGATCCGCCGCAGTGGTTGCTCGATACGATCACCTCGTTCTTCCATACTTGGAAGTTTGACGATTCGCACGTCGATTTGAGCGATCTCACCCCGTTCGAACAAGAAGCCCTCAAAGCTGCAGCCAAAATTCCGCCTGGAGAAGTACGCTCGTATACCTGGGTGGCCGAAGCGATAGGCCGTCCTAAGGCGGCGCGAGCCGTCGGTCAGGCCATGGCCCGAAATCCCATTCCGTTGCTTTTCCCGTGCCACCGCGTCGTCGATTCATCCGGAAAACTGCACGACTACGGATACGGCATTGAAATGAAAGCGCGTATCTTACAAATGGAAGGCTACCGGGCAACCAAGCCCTAGCGGGCTCGTCAGAGCCGTGCAGGGCTGCGCCCCGGTGCGGCGCGAACGGCATCTCTTGTAAGACGTCCGCGGCCCCTCCAGACTACAGATAGCGGAGGTTAACAGACGGACCTAAGGGAGGTGATCATCGTAAACAGTGACAGTAATAAATGCCTAAATAAAACGATGATTGGAGGTGCGAGCTCCTAGCTCGCATTTCATCAAGTAAGCAAACCCTAGTGTCCGCCGGCCAGCCGTGGCCGGCTTTTTTTTTATCCTTCCCATAGATTCACGAACCTATAGATTCACGAAGTTCCGTCGCTTGGGCGGGGCTTCTTGGGCGCACTGGCGCGGGCGTCTCAGAATTTCGGACATCACAGGATGTGATCTATCAAGCTTTGCTTGTCCGAAATTTGAGCGAGTCGACATTCCGCACGGATGCGGGATGTTGATGTCCCGCGACCGGGCGCCCAAAAGCTCCCGACAGAAGCCCCAAGGGACATCGCCGGGTCTCACCTAACAAGCCCGAACGTGGCTAAGCATGTCCTCATCACTGGGTTTGAGCCGTTCGGCGGAGATAAAGTCAACCCAAGTGAACTCGTCGCTCGCAGTCTCGAAGGACGCCTGATATCCGGGCGTCTTATCGTCACACGCATCCTCCCGGTGGAAACGCGGTCACTGCGCGAGCGCCTTGAAGAAGCCATTGCGGTGGATCAGCCCGACCTGATTATCTGCATGGGCGTGGCCGGTGGCCGGAACGCCATCGGACTCGAGCGGGTGGCCGTCAACGTGCTGGATTTTAGCCAGCCTGACAACGTCGGAGTCATGCGCAAGGGCGACGCGATCGAGCGCGGTGGTCCCGAAGCCCGCCTTTCGAACCTGCCCTTCGAGCGGATCACCGAGGCGTGGAAAGAGAACGGCATCCCGGGCTACGTCTCAAACTCCGCCGGCACGTATATCTGCAATCAAGCGCTGTTCGAGACGCTCAGCCTAACAGAGAATGCCACCCCGCCGGTCTTGGCCGGTTTCATTCATTTCCCGTACCTGCCGGCGCAAGCCATCGAAGCCGGTGCGGAGACTCATCCTTCGATGTCGTTCGACCTCATGAAACGCTCGATGGAAGTTCTTTTAGAAACGGTCATTCCGTGGATCGAACATGCGCAACCCGCGCGCGAACGCGCAACGGCGGGCTCGCAGATGTGGATTCCACGTGGTGTAAAGGAAGTAGAACGCTGAACGACCCACGTATCGTCGCCATCCCCGACATTCACGGTCACGCCAAGGGTGAGCACAAACCATACGCCGAGGAACGCCCGATCGCCTATTCCGCGCGGATGCTCTTCCTTTGGTTCTATCATGCGTGCCGCCGCGGCGCACCGCGCTTCATGATGGTCTCCGATCATATTAACTATTTGACATTCGAAGATCCCGCCGCTGTGAGTCTTGTTCGACGCGCGCTCAAGTTGGCAGAAGCCGGCGACCTTTATGGCGCAGCCGAAACGGCGGGCGTTGATGTTGCTCACGCAGCCATCGTTTCCGAAGGCATGCGCAAGGGCATGCGGTTTTCAATCGGCGCAGAGATCGACAACGATCCGCGCGCAAGACCAGATGCTCAAAACATCGTCGATGCGATGAAACCCGATGGCATGATTCGCTCGGTGCACTTCATAACGATCGAGCATCCGGAAAAAGGTGCGGATTTTCCGTGGGCATTCGATAACGAAGAATTCGTCTCGCTCTGGGATCACGTCGGGACCGATAAAACGTGGGAACTCTACATGGCTACGGTGCTCGAGGCAATTGAAAAATTGCCCGGCCAAATCGTCGGCCACTTCTATATTCCGGCGACGCACGGTCATTGGCCCGCAAATATCGAGAAGTACGAAGATCAACTCATCGCAGCATGTGCGGAGCACGACCGTGCGATCGAGCTCAACACAAGATTTCTCTACCGCGATTACCCGGAAGACCAAAAGAAAAAATTCTTTGACGCCAACCGCCGCTTGCTCAAGAAGGCTAAAGCCAAGGACGTCGGGATTGCCGTCGGTTCGGCAGCGCATAGCCCGAAGGATCAAGGCGGCGCATTCGATGTCGTGCTAAAGCTACTCGATGATGCGGATATAAACGAATTGGTTTTCCCGGTCGCAGGGCGCCTCTTGCGCGTTGCATTGCGCGCAACCAAAGAGCACCTCGAGCGAAAAGCCGCCGTGACGGAAACGCCGCTTCCCGGCAGCAGCATCAGCGGATTCTCACGCGCAGAGCTAACCGAACAGAACGACGGCGTCGAGCCCGAGATGCACATCACCGAGAAACAAGCTAAAGCCAACGCGAAGGTCAAAGCCCTAGCCGCCAAGGCGCGTGCAGCCACGACCAAAGAACGCATTGCGGCCGAAGCGCGCGCCGCAAAGGAAGCCGCCAAAGCGCAAAAGATCCGCGAACGCGAAGAGAAAGCGGCCGCCGCGCAAGCTGCAAAGGAAGCCAAGGCCGTCGCAGCCGCGCACGCAAAGCTCAAAGCCCTCGCCGCCAAAGAGAAAGAAAAAGAGCGCGCTCTGGTTGCCAAGGCCAAGGCCGCCGCTGCAAAAGAGAAGGCACGCGAGAAAGCCGAGGCCGCGAAGGCCAAAGCCGCCGCTGCAAAAGAGAAAGCACGTGAAAAGGCCGCCGCAGCAAAGGCGAAGGCTGCTGCTGCCAAGATGAAAGCCGCCGCGCAGAAGGCTGCCACGAAAGCTGCGGCTGCCAAGAAGGCCGCGCCCAAGAAACCCATCAAAAAGGCTGCACCCGCAAAGAAGGCCGCGCCCAAGAAAGCCCCTGCCAAGAAGGCCGCGCCCGCCAAGAAGGCCGCGCCCGCTAAGAAGAAAATCGTCGTAAAAAAAGCAGCCGTTAAAAAAGCCGTGCCGAAGAAGGCTGTCCCACACAAGAAGGCTGCGGGCAAAGCCAAACCTGCACCCAAGAAAGCGCCCGCGAAGAAAGTAACGCCAAAGAAAAAACCTGCACCAAAACGCCGCTAGGAGTCTTGTGGAATGTCAGACATTTCGCGCGTTAGGAATATTGCGTTCGTCGGCTCGCACCATGCCGGCAAAACCACTCTTGTAGAATCGATCCTCGTACACTGCGGAGCGATCGCGCGCCGAGGCTCGGTGACCGAAGGCACAGCGACAACCGACTACGAACCCGAATGTATAGCCCACGCACAGTCTACTTGCGTGGGCTTTGCACATGCGATGTGCCACGACATCGATGTAACGATGATCGACTGTCCGGGCTTTATCGACTTTACCGAGGAGACCAAGGTAGCGATTTCCGGTGCCGATGCCGTCGTCGTCGTCATCGAAGCAGATCCTGGCCGCATTCCGCATACGCAGGCATTGGTCGATTTCATCGAATCGCGAAAACTACCGCACCTCTTCGTCATCAACAAGCTCGACCGCCCAGGGAGCGACGTTCCCGGAACGCTCGCGGAATTACAACGCGTCTACGGGCGCCACGTCATTGCCGAACAACTTCCGCTCGGCGTTTCCGAGAATTTCAAAGGATTGATCGATCTTGCGGAGCTCAAAGCCTATACCTTTGAAGGGACATCACAAAAGCCGGCTGAGATTCCGGATGCGATAAAGGCCGAGGCCGAAACCGCGCGCGGCGCACTCCTCGAAGCGCTCAGCGATTTCGACGATCATCTGATGGAGGAGCTCCTCGAAGGGGTCGAACCTCCACTCGCGGAGATCGAAAAAGATCTCTGCGAAGAATGCTCGCACGATCAAATCATTCCCGTTTTGTTTGCGGCCGGCTTGCCGGGCTTTGGAACGCAAGCACTCATCGACGCCATCGAGAAATGGTTCCCATCACCACTGAGCGCTACGCAAGTTGATGCCGAAGGCCGCCCGGTCGAACCGAAGACGGACGGACCGGTAATCGCACACGTTATCAAAACGTTCATTCATCCGCAATCCGGTAAACTCTCGGTCGTCCGCATTCTATCCGGAACGCTCAAAGCGGACGGGAGCCTGACGAATATCTCGCGCGGCGGTGAAAAAGTGCGTTCTGCCGGTCTCTTCCGGTTGCAGGGCAAAAAGCAAGAAGCCGTGACGTCCGCCGGCCCGGGAAACATCGTTGCAATTGCGCGTCTCGAAACGGTGCACACCGGCGATACGCTCACCACCGACAATTTCAAGATTCTTCTTCCCCGAGTTCCGACGAGCGAACCGATGTTCGCAATCGCCATTCGGCCCAAAGAACGGCTGGACGAAGCGAAGATTTCGCAAATGCTGGCCCGCATCTTGGACGAAGACCCCTCGCTGCGTCTCGAGCGTGCAGAGTTTACAAATGAGCTTCAACTTCTGGGTAACGGCGAGCAACACGTTTCGACCGCGGTCGAGCGGCTCACTCGTAAATACAACGTCGCAATCGAAATGCAGCCGCCTGCCATTCCGTATCAAGAAACCATCACATCCGGCACGGAAGTGCATTCGCGCTATAAACATCAAACCGGCGGACACGGCCAGTTTGGCGATGTTTGGCTCAAGATCGAACCGCGCGAGCGCGGTCATGGCGTCACCTTTGAAGAGAAGATCGTCGGCGGGGTCGTCCCGCGGCAGTTCTTCCCGGCAGTTGAAAAAGGCGTGCGCGAAGCGCTGCTCAAAGGGCCGAACGGCCATCCGATTACCGACGTTCATGTGACGCTTTTCGACGGTTCGTATCACAGTGTTGACTCAAGCGAGCAATCCTTTAAGACGGCCGCGGCTATGGGTATGCGCGACGGAATCCCAAAGTGCCATCCGGTTGTCCTCGAGCCGGTCGTTCGCGTGCAAACCCGCGTCCCAACCCACTACACGTCGCCCGTCATTCAGCAACTCACGAGCAAACGTGGCCAGATTCTTGGCATGAATCCCTCCGAACAGCCCGGTGTCGATATCGTCGAGGCCGACGTTCCTCAAGTCGAACTCGCGCGCTATATCACGGAATTACGCACGGCGACGCAGGGGCTCGGCAGCTATACGTGGCGTCACGAACGGTTCGATCCGGTCTCTTCCAAAGGACCAAAAGCAGCCGTTTAGAACCACTTCAAGCGCGTTCCCCGCGCTTGATTTTTTTAGGCGGGACGGGCCCATCGTCGGAGGACAAAACTTTGAGAAAATTGCTCGTTCTATTTGCGCTGGGAGCGCTCTTGGCCGGTTGCACCAGAGTCGGCACAACTTCTTCTACGGAGGGCGGTACGAATGCCGGCACGCAAACCGGCACCGTGCGCGTGGCGGTTCAGAGCGAGCCGAAAAATCTCAATCCGATTCTCGCCTCCAACACGACGGATGGCATGATCGCCGCGTTCATGTTCGATTTTTTGGTCACAGCCGACCCGAAAGGCAACCCCCTACCCGATCTTGCCAATCCCGTTCCGACCGAAGCCAACGGCGGCATTAGCAAAGATGGTTTGACGATCACCTATCACCTCGTCAAGGGCGTGAAATGGCACGACGGCGTTCCCTTCACGAGCAAAGACGTTAAGTTCTCATGGCAAGCGGTCATGAACCCGGCCAATAATACAACCTCGCGCAATGGATACGACCAAGTTACGAGCGTCGATACTCCGGATGTAAATACCGTGGTGTTCCATCTCAAGAAGAAATACGCGCCGATCGTCAATACGCTCTTTGCCGAGAGCGATAATCCGATCTGGGTCGTGCCGGAGCATCTGCTTGCCAAATATCCCAACATCAACAACCTGCCGTTTAACGGCGAGCCGGTGGGCACCGGACCATTTAAGATTGCCGAATGGGTACGCGGCGACCATATCACGATGGTCCGCAATGACGATTACTTTATGGGCAAGCCCAAGTTGGACAAAGTGATCGTAAAGGTCATTCCCGATGAAAACACCACGATCAATGAACTCAAGACCCATGACATCGACTGGATGTTCCAAGCCTCACCCAACACGTGCAATCAGCTCAAGGGCATTGCCGGCGTCAATGTTGTCTACAGTCAAGTGGACGGCTACGAAGGCGTGCTCTTCAACACCAGTCACGCTCCACTCAACGATATCAAAGTACGCAAGGCTCTGGCCTATGCAATTGATAAAAAAGCCCTCGTAGACAACCTGACGTGCGGCACGCAAAAGATCGCTACGGAAGATCATCCGGCGTGGATGTGGGCGCATAATCCCAACGTAACGCAATATTCCTACAACGTGCAGCAAGCCAAGACGTTGCTACAGCAGGCCGGATACACGCCTGGTCCCAATGGCATCATGCAAAAGAACGGTCAACCGTTATCGCTGCTTGGCGTGACGAACAATTCGAATACGACGCGCCATAAGCTCAGCGTCATCGTGCAGGCGCAGCTACGGCAAGCAGGCATCGACCTGCAACTCAAGACGTATACCGGCGCACAGCTCTTTGCGCCCGCGGGCGAAGGCGGAATTCTGCAGCTTGGCAAATTTGACTTGAGTTTCTCCGGTTGGTACGCAGGGGTCGATCCGGATGATTCCTCGCAGTTTCTCTGTAAAATGGTTCCACCCGGCGGCTACAACTACGCCCGTTATTGCAATCCGGCAATGGACGCGGCGCAATCTGACGCGCTGACACACTACGACGTCCCGGCGCGCACGGCGGCGTACCACAAGATCGAAGGGATGCTGGCCGACGACCTGCCGCAGATATTCTTCTGGTGGGTCAGCCAGGCGCAACCCATCAATACCGACCTTAAGGGTTTCGATCCGAACCCCGCTACCGAGAGCTGGAACGCGTATCAGTGGAGTATTTAGGCGCCGGCGATTCGCTTAGCCGTCTTCCGGAACTGAACTGGCTGCGCAAGCAGATCATGGAACGCGCGCTGACGAGGGGGGACTATGTCCTCTCCGGCGGCGCGCGCAGCGATTACTACATCGATAAATTCAAGCTCTTCTCCGATCCGCATATTCTGCGCCGCATCGCGCGCATGTTCGTGCCAATCGTTACGGAGTTTGGCCCCGATCTCATCGGCGGAACGGAGCTCGGCGGCGTAATTATTGCAACTGCGGTTTCACAGATGACCAACTTGCCGATGCTGGTCGTGCGCAAGCAGCCCAAATCATATGGCGCTTTTCCGGATGAATATGTGGAAGGCGCATACGATGCCGGCCAAAAGGTGCTCTTACTCGAAGACGTCGTCACCAGCGGCCGCGAAGTGCTCAGAGCGCGCGCCCGGCTCGAAGAATTGAATCTGCGGGTGAATGTTTGTGCGGTGATTAGCCGCGGACTCGCTCCGGTGAACGCACTTATTACCTTCGCGTTGCCCCGCGGCAAAGCGCAAACCGAAAACTAGGCGGCGAAACAGACCGGTAGGAGTGCCTTAACGACGGAACCGTAGTGCGGGCGCGAGACGATCTCTACCTGTCGCGAAAGCGCATTTACTAAAAATAATCCGCGTCCATTTTCGCTCAGCACGTCGGCGGGAAGTTGCGGTGCCCGCGGCTCGAAACCTGGCCCGCGATCTTGAACGCTGAGGATGCAGCGGCGCAAATCGCATTCCACCCAAATGCGCACCGGCCCGCGGCCGTGGCGGAACGCATTTGAAATTAGCTCCGCGAAAACCATCTCCGCCGCCACGAAATCGGAATCACCGGTACAATGTTCGTGAAGGTATGCGGCAAAGTCACGACGCGCGCGACCAGCGGCCGTTGGCTCGCTTGCGCTAAATTTCCAGGATCCGCGTGCGCCGCTCTTCATACGTACGCTCTACCACACATATGTAAGGCATAAACAATTTCTCACAAATCATTTTTGCGTTTGCCCGACCGCTCGATTCCTCTGTAATTGGGTCAGCCGACGACAAGTTGTAAGAAATCGTCAGCGACGCCGCAGTCGCCGCTGAAATGACGGCGCGCTTCTTCACTCAAAGAATCAGGCGGAATCCCGCTACCGTAGTGCGTGAGCACGAGCGATTCGACATCGGCTTCACGTGCCATGAGGGCGGCTTCGCGCGCAGAGCAGTGCCCGCGCATCCCGCCTTCGGTTTCGTATGGGCCGAGCGTCGCCTCGCACAGGAAGAGATTTGAGCCGCGGGCGAGTTTGACAACGTCGTCGCTCGGTGCCGTGTCGGCCGAGTACGTTACTGACGTCCCGCCGGCGGCCGTCGCGCGAATCGCGTACGCTTCAATATAGTGGAGGGTCTTGCTGAAGGTGAGGCGCAAGTCTTTGACTTCGACGCTGTCTTTCTCGGTGAAGACTTTGATATCGAAGACTTCGTCGAGGAAATCGTTCTCGCTCTCGGGCGCAAAGGCGCTGACCAGCGTGCGAAGCATCGCCTCGCCGCCTGGGGGCAAATAGAGCTCAAGCTTGCCATGGCGGCGCAGCGAGCCATACTTGAGCGCATAGCGCAGCGGAATGATATCCAGAAAGTGATCGGCGTGCATGTGGGTGATGACCACCGCATCAAGGCGATGGTAATCCACGAATTGCCGCAGATTTGCAAACGCGCCGGATCCTATATCAAAAACCACGGTTGCCTGTCCGCTTTGCAGCAGATAACAACTGCAAGCTCGGTTCGGCCGTGGGATCGACGAACTCGACCCTAAGACGGTCAAACGCAGGCGGTGGTTAGCTAAGATATCGATTTGAGTACCTCTTCTGCGTGCCCCTCGACCGAAACTCTCGGCCAGACCTTTTGTACCGTACCGTCGGGACCGATGAGGAACGTGGAGCGCTGCACGCCTTTGCTTACCTTTCCATACATGTTCTTCTCGACGATGACTCCGAAAGCGTCACACAAGCTGGATTCCGTGTCGGCGATAAGGCCGAAGTTGATTCCGTATTTCTCTTTAAACTTCTTATGCGAGGCCACCGAGTCTCGACTTACCCCGACGATTTGCACATTCTTTTTTTTGAACTTCGCTAAGGCATCGCGAAACTGCGACGCTTCGTTCGTTCAACCCGGGGTGTCGTCTTTGGGATAGAACCACAGGACCAAGGACTTTCCGCGAAAGTCATCCGTACTGAAGGTCTTTCCCTCGTCATCGGTTACGCTCAGGCTTGGTATCTTCTCGCCCGTTGCTAACACTCTAGCTCCTTTTTCACGCAGCGCTCACGTTGCAGCAAGTTCCGTCGTCGAGTCGTGTTCGCCCGTTTTCGCCGGTAGAGATGAGGGAGTGCGGAATTGCGAGAGCGGAACGATAAAGAGAAGCCGGTCGTACGGCTTCATTTCGGCAAAATCGTGAAGAGGGATGAGGTTCCCTTCACGCCAGACATAAAGCGGAATGCAGAAGTTCGCCGGTGGCGGCGCGGGGATTGCGCCTTGGAGCCGCTCACCCACGTTGTAATCTTCATTATCAAAGTATATCCGGCCGCGCGTTCCCGGGAAGCGTGAGAGACCCGCAATCGCCGGGGCGGTCAGTTCCGTCGTCGAGAACGAGCGGTTGATCTGAAATTGCCGGCCGATCGAATGCGCAAACGCCGGTTCCATGACGCGCAAGATCACGTTGAGCTCAGGGCACTTCGCGCGGGCGCCAAGACCGACCTCGAGATTTGCGGTGTCGTTCTCCATGAGCGCTACCAGGCTGCGTGCATGAGGAAGATCGCAGAAGTTCAAGGTGACGTCATTGGACGCGTCTCCTGTCAATAAGTCTATCTGGCGATCCCTTGCCCGCTCAATTAGGAGGTTGTCAGGATTTTGCTCGACGACCACAACCTTTTGATTCATGCGCAGCAAAAACTCGATTACGCGCGTCCCAACGTTGCCCGCGCCGCAAACGATGACGTGATCGTTCGCGCGCAGCCGGCGCAGGCCGCGCAACGCGGTCACTTGCGCGCGGCTCAGCGCGGACGACATGGCGGCAATGAATACGCCGGAAATTGCCAGGCCTGCGATCATCGTGAACATGGCCATATAGAACGAGAACGGCGGTCCCTTTGCGCCGTACGGTGAGATGTCACCGTAGCCGGTAGTCGTCATCGTCGTCATGACAAAATAGAACGCTTCGTGAAAACTTAACTTGAGCGCAACCATGAAGTACAAAGTTGACAAGAAGAGGATTGCAACTCCGGCCAAGAATATTTTGACCAGAATCGGTTCGGTGCGCTTCATTGCACGCAGAAACTCAGCACGATCTGCCCGCAAACGCATCGACATGCTGCCCGACGCCGCTTCTTTGGGAGGCTTCGGCCACGCATCGCGCAGATGTGTCATTGGTCCAAAGGCAACAATGTCTTCGTTCGGATCGATAACGTGATGCATCTCGAACGTCGTTTGCCCCGCGACTGAAATGATACGCGAATTGATGCGCTTCTCCGCATCCGTAACGCTCATATTGCCGATCCGGAAATCTGAAGCGGTTCTTTGCGAGAATCCTACGAGCGGTCCATCAAAGTCCGGAAACTGCAGCGCGAAGAAGCAGCCCGCATCCACGGCCGCACCGGCGTACGTTGCAGCGGCATGCGAGGAAGCGGAAACTGCGGAGCAATCGGGGAGATTCTGTTCGATTTTTCGTGCAAGTGTACGGTTGAACTGACGAACGACAACGCGGATCTTCGGATTGAGATCGCGGGCCTTGAGCGCCACCTGCAGATTGAGACGGTCATCTTCGGAGACCGGCATAATGGAGGTGGCGTGCATGACGCCGACCGTTCGCAAAGACTCGTAGTCATTAGGCATGAGACCCACAAAAGCCGCGCCGAACCCCTTTGCGCGTTCCGCGAGCACATTATCGGCAAACCACAAAAGCACGACGTCATGGCCCTGCGTCGAACAGAGTTCCTCGCAAACGCGCAAGGCGAGCTCATCACCGCCGCAGACGATAATGAGAGGCTGTTGACTCATATGTCAAAATCTTCGGCAGGAAGGCAAGCGAACTTTCTAGGAGGCCGCCGGGCTTCGGCCATTTCCGGATACGGCCTTGAATTTGCTTCGAAGATGAGGCGCTTCAGAGGAAGCGAAGCCGTGTCTTCGTGACCGAAGAAGGAACGAAGTATTCGGAGCAAGGGCAACCCGCAGGCGGGAATGTGCCGGAGTCCGGCGGACTCCTTGAGCCCCACCCGCTGGCGGTCCGCCTCATCGCCGAACTTGGCGCCCGCGGCGTCCAAATACTGGAGATTGGCACGGGCAGCGGCCGAAACCGGCGCGCGCTCGTCGCAGCGGGGCTGGCTGTAACCTCAATCGACGCCGGGCACCCGGTACCCGCAGCGGCATTCGATGCAGCACTCAGTACGCACGCGCTCCTGCACGGCACACCGGCAACGTTACAAGCTGCCCTCGAAGGCATCCATCTGGCACTTCGGCCGCAAGCGCGCTTGTACGCAACCCTCGGTTCCAAACGCGATGCGCGCTACGGTAAAGGGAGGCACATCGCCGCCCATGTCTTTGCGGCCGAGGACGGCGATGAAGCCGGGGTCGCGCACACCTATTGGGACGAACCGGAGGTTCGCATATTGCTCGCCGGTTTCAAGTTCATCGAGCTCTCGCAAATCCAAGTCGACGACATTGCCGGCTCCTGGGCCCATGAAAAAAGCCCGCTCTCGCAGGCCTATCATTGGATGGTGGTTGCGCAGCGCTAGTGCGTTAGTACCGAGGGACGGTCGAGTCGACTCTGAGCGACCACGCGTTGATGCCGCCTTCCAAGTTTATGGCATTGGGAAAGCCTTGCGCTTCTAAGAAGGCCGCTACGCGTTCGCTGCGCCCGCCGTGATGGCACATCACCACGATCTCTTTCTCTTTCGGGAGCTCGTTTATGCGCCCGGGCACTTCCCCCATTGGAATATGGTGCGCCCCCGCGATGAATGCGGTTTGCACTTCGTCGTGTTCGCGCACATCGAGTAAGAGAAAGTCCTTGCCTTCTTTTCTCCAACTCGCGAGTTTTTCAACCGGTATTTCAAGCATGCTATTTGCGCCTTGAGGTTCCGATAAGGTCCTGCATGGGACTGGAGGCGTTTGCGTAGAGGCGTTTTTCCATGCGTCCGGCGAGAAAGGCCTGGCGTCCGGCCATCACCGCATTGCGCATTGCGTGAGCCATTAAAACAGGGTCGTTTGCGGCGGCAATGCCCGTATTCATAAGCAACGCATCAACGCCGAGCTCCATGGCGATTGCGGCATCGGAAGCCGTGCCCACACCGGCATCGACAATCACCGGAATCTTCGCGCATTCTTTGATGATTCGAATCGAATACGGATTGCACACGCCAAGACCACTGCCGATTGGAGCGGCAAGCGGCATTACTGCAGCGCATCCGATCTCTTCCAAACGCTTGCACGCGACCGGATCGTCGACGATGTACGGCAGCACGGTGAAACCGTCTTTGACGAGAATCTCTGCCGCGGCAATCGTCTCGCGAGTATCGGGATAGAGCGTATCTGTATCGCCGATCACCTCAAGCTTGATGAGATCGGTCTGCAACGCTTCGCGCGCAAGGTGCGCCGTGAGCACCGCATCTTTGGCGGTGAAACACCCGGCCGTGTTCGGCAAAATGGCGTACTTGCTGCGATCGAGATAATCCAAAAGCGTTTTCCCGCTTGGATCGTCGAGATGAATGCGCCGGATAGCAACCGTCACCATCTGCGTTTCGCTGGCCTCATGCGCTTGTCGCATCACCTCGAGCGACGGATATTTTCCGGTACCGACAATTAGCCGCGAGGTAAACTCGTATTTGCCGATGCGCAACACTTCTTGATTCATCTTACCCTCCGGCGACGGCGCGAATAATTTCGATCCGGTCGCCCTCGCGAATTCGTTCTTCGCCAAGCGCGCCGCGCCGCAAAACTTGATCGTTGCGCGCAACGGCGATTCCGGATTGCGAAACGCCGAGCTGATCCAGCAATTCGGCAAAGGTGAGCCCGGTCTCGAGTTCTCTCGCTTCGCCGTTAATCGTAGCCTTCATTAAAAAAGAGCTTCTCCTAGAGCCATGCCGGTTCCGGTGCAGCCCGCAGCGGGCTGAATGCTTTTGCGAAGACATTTGTCTTGCTTCAACCAGTCGGCGGTTGGCAAGCGGGCGGCACGCCGGCAAGTTGGACGACCAGGCGCCGGTTCAGGGCGCGCATCACATGTTCGTGTAGACGGGACCCTCCCCGCCCTGCGGCGGCACCCACGTAATGATTTGATACGGATCCATGATGTCGCACGTCTTGCAATGCACGCAGTTCGTGAAGTTAATCTGCAGATGGCCCTCTACGCCGCCATTCTTCTTCTCAAACATCGGTTCGTAGACTTTGGCGGGACAGAAATACTGACATGGATTTCCATACTCCACGGTGCAACGGCTTGCGCAAATAGTTGTATCGGCAACGTGCAAGTGCGCCGGTTGATCTTCATCGTGCATCGTTCCGCTGTTATATACGTCCGTGAGTTTATCGAACGTGATGACGTTGTCGATCACGGCGCGCGGCGATTCTTTTGGTTTGTAGCCGGCTTTTTGCATGCGTTCGTAGCCCGGTTCGCCCGCCAAACGGTCCTTGATTCCGAAGCCGCGGCCACCGGTCACCATTCCAAGGCCAACATTGAGCATTCCCGCAAGCGTTCCGCCCGCAAAGCCTTGGTGGAAATTGCGCGCGGCATGCAGTTCGCTAAATGCCCACGATTTCTTGAATTTGTCTTCGTACTCGCTGAGCGACTGCGCATCGCTCTTCTCGGCCGCAAGGGCTTCGAAGGCAGTTTCCGCTGCCATCATTCCGCTCTTAATCGCAAGATGAATGCCTTTGAGGCGCATGCCGTTTAAGAAACCGCCGCTATCGCCAACGAGCATCATGCCGTCGGCAGACAGACATGGCATCGCGAACAGGCCGCCCTCGGGAATTGCCTTGGCACCGTAGCGCAAGAGTTTGGCGCCTTCGAGCATCTTGCGAATCGCCGGATGCTGTTTGAAACGCTGGAATTCGTTGTGCGGATCGGTGGTGGGATCTTTATAATCAAGACCGATGACGAGACCGAGGTCTAAAATGTCCCCGGCCATTCCGTAAATCCAACCGCCGCCGAATGTCTCTGAGGGTAATGGATAGCCGAGCGTGTGAATGACGCTTCCCGCTTTGACCGAACCTGGCGCGCATTGCCAAATTTCTTTGACGCCGCACGCGTACACTTGCGCCTCTTTGCCTGCCTCGAGATTCAAGCGCGCAGTGGCCTGCTTTGCAAGAGTGCCGCGCGGACCTTCGCCCAGCACCGTAATTTTTGCAAACAAATCGGGCCCAGGTTCGTAGTTAGCTTTCGGTTTGCCGTGCTTATCGACGCCCTTATCGCCGATGCGAACGCCCGTAATACGGTCACCGTCCCAAAGCAATTCCTGTCCTGGAAACGATGGGAAAACATCGGCGCCCAGGGCTTCAGCTTGTTCGCCCATCCATTTGGTAAGTTTTTGCAGTGAGGTTACATATTTCCCCGAGTTGTTCATCATCGGCGGCACGATCGGCGCTGCAAATTTGCCGCCGCCGGTAAGAAACCAAAGTGCATCGCTCGTTACCGGCGATTCAACCGGCGCGCCGCGTTCTTTCCAATCGGGAATCAGTTCGGTAAGGCCGCGTGGATCCATGACCGCGCCGGAAAGTCCGTGATATCCGATTTCTCCCGCCTTCTCGATGACCATGACGGATATCTCACGGTTCTGTTCTTTTGCGAGCTGACACAAACGAATTGCACCGGCGAGACTCGCCGGTCCGGCGCCGACAAAGAGGACGTCGACTTCTAAGCTATCGCGTTCTGGCATGCAGCGCTACTTCGCCAATAGCGCGGTAATTGCTGCGACGACGGCAATCCGGTGAATTGCAATGCGCTCGTTCCATGGCCGAGTCGCCGGCGACTCAAGGGTCAGAACGCGTCGCGCAGCTTTCTTACCAATGTACAAACTGTAGGGCAAGCCTGGATAATATTTTTCTTCCACCGCAAAGTCGGCAATGACGCGTCCTCGCTCGAGCGATCGTAGGTGGCCGGCTTCCTGCGGATATCCAAGATCGAATTCGGGCGTCAGTTCTTGCACGGGCAGCCCGGCGGCATCGAGCGCACTGATGATGCGCGGACCGATGGCCTCTTGACCGAGCGGCTCGTAGCAGTAGAAGCCTTGCCCCTCGATATCTTCATGGATATCGATCGAAAGCACAAACCGGCGGTCCCGATTAGCGGCGATCATCGCCTTGGCTTCCGGTGTGCGGCCACCGCGGTTGAAGCTCCGGTTGATGTCCGCGCCCTCGACGTTCTGACGGGTGCCTGCTGCGAGGCCGGTCGGATTGGTACAAGGCCAGATGCGGTACGCGAAGCGTTCATCGAGCAACCCGTCCTCGACCAGCGAGAGCAGGGCTGCGGGTCCGGCGGGCTCGTCTCCATGCACGCCCGCACTTAGGGTAACCACCAACTGATCGGCCCGGCCCCATTCGGCCATCAAGAGCGTGCGGGGGGCGCCAACACAGGCGACTTCGCGCACGGCTACCCCGAATTTGCGCAAGGCCTTCCAGCGCCGGGAGAGATTCAAAGCCACTTCCAATGGGTCTCATCCTCCTGAGGCACCCGGCCGATATAAACACATATCAGGGTTTAATCACCGGGAGAGTTTAGAATGTCGTCACGTTCTTTGCGTGCCACGGCTGCGCGCCGTTTATCGGCGAGCGTATTGCTGTGTAGTTTGATGGCAACGATCGTTCCGCTTGCCAGCAGTGCCGCGACGGATAAAACGCTCGAACGCGTCAAAGGCGCTGTTAGCTACGATATGGGCGATAATAAGCCTCACGCAATCAGTGGACAATTAGTACTGCCGGATAACGCATTCGCCGTCACGGACAACGGTGCGCTCGCCCGTCTCCAACTCCCGGATTCATCAACGATTGAAATTGGTCAACATACGCGCGTGCAAGTCGGCGCTTTTAGCCCGGCCGAGAGCGGTAAGCTCAACTACATCACGCTGAACAATGGTGCGATAAAGTTCAATATCCATAGGCCCGCTGGCGGCAAATCGAATTATCAGTTCGTGACGCCGACTTCGCAGATCGCTGTTCGCGGAACGGCCGCGTTTCTCGCAGCGGGTCCACAAGGCACCATGGTTTCTTGCATTGCTTGCGCCGCGGGCGACGTCACCGTCACCACCGGCAGCACCACCACCGCGCTCGTTACCGGCCAAACCCTGACCGTTAGCGCATCGGGCGGTGTCGTTACGGGTAGCTCGGTTGCCTCGAACGCGGGCGTCAACAATCCTGAATTCAATCAAATCAACGGCGAAACGAACCCGTTTGGCGCAGCCAATAGCCCACCGTCGGATCCCACGGGCTCCGCCAG
>JACRUB010000029.1 GCA_014305015.1 Vulcanimicrobiota bacterium
CGGACCGGGCGACTTTAGCCCACTGACCCGCCCCAGACCCGGCCCGCGTTAATAATAGCGCTAGGCGGCTAGTCGCCGACTCCTGATCCGCGCCGCGAAAGTCGGGCGCAACTTCGTGCGCTTGAGAACAATACCGGCATCGAGCATAGTGTGACCCACGAGGTTTGGAATAGCAACGAGCGGCGGCCCGCTGCTAACGGCGAGGTGCACGGTATCGCCCGCATGGAGGCCGGTCCCCGCGGCCGGCATTTGGTCGATCACTGTTCCGGACGGTGCGGTTTGGCTCGTCCTCGACGTGGCGACGGGCACGAAACCGGCCGAGCGCAGATGCGATTCTGCTGCAGCGACTTGATGATGGCGCATATCGGATACCGCGATGGTCGAGCTCTCGAGCGGCAAAGTGCTGCGCCGGGGCGGCTCTCACGATTGTCGGAGAGTCCAGACCGGCGTTGGTTTGCACCGGCGAACTGTCCAGCAGCGCAAGCGCCGCATCGAGCTCGGATGCAGATGCAAACCGCTTCTCGGGGTCCTTTTGCAGCAGGCGATCGACGATTGCAGCCAGCGGCGCCGACATGAACGTCTCCAACTTGCGGCGCGATGGCGCAGGCTCCGTCACATGCGCGACTGCCGTCGCTGCCGAGCACGCTTCATTATAAAAACGTGCCACGAATTCACTATCCGACGCGTAAAGCGGTTTGAGCAACTTAATGGCCACGGTGCGTTGCAGCAACTCGTCGTTTCCCCGAGAGACAGTGCTCATGGCGCCTTCACCGAGAAGGCTCTCGACGCGGTAACGGCCACCCAAGAGCCGGCTCGTAGTGCGTGGCATGCGAAGCTTATTCCCCGGTTTGGGGGAGTTAAAAAGAGCCCGGCTGCTTGCCGGGCTCTTTTCTAAATTTCGCAGTTGAGAGCTAGACGCTCATGCGTGAAATTTCTTGATACGATTCCAAAAGCTTGTTGCGCATCGAGAGCGTGAACTGCATGGCCAAATTGGCTTCTTCAACCGAGGTGACAACTTTGGTCATGTCGGTGGTCTTTCCCGAAGCCAGATCTCGCGTGTTCTGATCTGATGTGTTGACCTTATCATTAACCTCGCTCAACATGCCCTTGAGCGTATCGGAAAACGACTGCGCCGGTGCCGCGCCCGTTACGTCGCCGGCGGCGCCGTCGGGCAGCGGGGTCGTATTCGGCGCATTGCTGGTACCGATATCCGGGACGAATGTGCCAGGAACGACTTTGCTCATCGAGTTACCGAACGAAGGGATGTCCATATTCTCTCTCTATTACCTTTACTAGCTCTTCAACAACTGTAGTGCGGCGTTGCCCATGTTGCGGGCCTCTTGAATCGCGGTGACGTTCGCCTCGTAGGCACGCGACGCAGCCATCATGTCGACCATTTCTTTGACGACTTCGACGTTGGGCATGTGCACGTAACCGCGCGCGTCTGCGTCGGGATTAGACGGATCGAAAACGAGCTTGTCCGCGCTCGGATCGCTAACGATGCCAAGCGATTGGACGCCGGCCTGGCCGTAACTTTGATCTTGCGAGTCAAGGGAAGCGGTTTGATTCTGCGGCGTGTCCGCTTTTTGCGAGAACACGACGAGTTGGCGTTTGAACGTACCACCGCCGGGACCGCCGTGCGTCGAATTGACGTTCGCAATGTTATTTGCGATGACATCCATTGCCAGACGCTCGGCAGAAAGTCCGGAGGCGCTGATCTCGACTGAACTATAAAAGCCCACTAAGGAGTCCCCGTGATGGATTCGCGCAGCCGCATGAACTGCACTTGCAAAAGTTGCTCCATTGTTCCGCTGTAGCCGGAGTTGATGGAAAGCTGTGCCATCTCTTGATCGATGTCGACGTTGCTTTTATCGACGCGCATTTGCGTTGTTTCATCGACCTGAGGCTTCACCTCGAAAGGCACCGGCACCGAACTGCCTTCGGTCGTGATTTGGCGATCGCTATTGGTGACCATAGGGAGGGTATCGGGATCGGGGGGCGTTCCCTCGGTTGCGGCAAGCGCTTCCTTAAAAGAGGCGGTTGAGCGGCGGAAATTGGGCGTATTGACGTTGGCGATATTATTCGCCAGCGTCTGATGCATCGTGCCCGCGCCGTCCATCGCATTCTTGAGCATATCGACGGTCGCCCCAAATTGAAGATCGCTCATGTAGTAAAACTATCGGCTGCGCAGGAGGCCGCCTTTAACTTGAAGGGTTAAGAGTCGCGCCGAATTGGCTTGCATGGAGCCTTGCGTATGCCCCACCTAAGGTGAGCAGGCTCTCGTGGGTGCCCATCTCCCGCACCGCGCCGGCTTCGATGTAGAGAATCTTGTGCGCACGCCGTATCGTCGAGAGCCGGTGGGCGATGATGAGGGTGGTGCGTCCGGGCAGCAAGCGGTCCAGCGCTTCCTCGATCAGCGCTTCGGAATGGCTATCCAACGCACTCGTGGCTTCATCTAAGATGAGAATCCGCGGATCGCGCAAAATCGCCCGGGCGATCGAAATTCGCTGCCGCTGGCCTCCGGAGAGCCGGGTGCCACGTTCTCCGACCTGCGTTTCGTAGCCGTCGGGGAAGGCTCGAACAAATTCATCGGCATTGGCCTCGGAAGCTGCGTGCCGTACCTCCTCATCGGTCGCGCCCAGTCGGCCGTACCGGATATTCTCCAGAATAGTGCCGCGGAAAAGCAGCGGTTCTTGCGGCACGATCGCGATGGCATCTCGCAGATTTTTGCGACGTATTTGGCGCAACGATACACCGTCTAGGGTAATGCGGCCACTCTGGGGCTCGTAGAATCGTGGCACCAAATTCACAATGGTCGTCTTGCCGGCACCCGAGGGCCCCACCAGAGCGACAACTTCGCCCGCGTCAATTCGAGCATGAAAGTCGTTGAGCACGGCTCCTTCGCTGGCCTCGTATGCAAAACTGACGTGCTCGAAGGCAAGCGTCCCCTCAACCTGGTCTAAGGCGATTGCATCGGGCTCATCCGGCGGTTCACTCGACAAATCAAGAATTTCGAAAACGCGTCCGGCCCCCACAGCTGCTTTTGAAAGTTCGCCCACAAATGCAGCAAAGCGGTTCATGGGGTTTACCAAGTTCACGAGCAGAAGCCAATATTGGAAAATGCGTCCAGTGTCCAAACGCCCCACGACAACTTCGCGAACCGACAGCCAGATGATCGCGACGATCGCCGAGCCCATTAAGAGCGAGAGCACGAGCGGCTGAGTGTTGATGAACTGCGTCATCTTCATGTAAGTACCGAAATAATCTGCATTGAGGCTGCGAAAGCGCGTTACTTCATACTCTTCGCGCCCAAAGGACTTAACGATACGCTGCCCTTGCAGCACCTCCGTCAGGCTTGCAGAAAGATCGGCTATGCGTTCTTGCGCACGCGTCGCGCTTTGTGAAATGAGTTTTTGAAAATTCGAAACGGCAAACGACACGATCGGCGCGACTATCAAGAGCGACAAAGTCAAGAGCCAATCCATGTAGACCATCACCGCAAACGACGAGATGAACGTTACGGTATTGGTAATCAGCTGTGGGAGCGAGGTGCTTACTGCATCGGTCATAAGTTGCAGGTCGGTGCTAAACCGAGAGATGAGTTCGCCCGGCCGCCATTTGTCGAATTCGGAAAGTGGGAGAGAAAGAAGGCGCCCAAAGAGCCTCACGCGCAGCTTGGCGATTAGGTTTTGACCGCTATAGGCTGTCAGATAGACTTGCCCGTATGTGGCCACGCTGTTAATGACCATCGCAAGCAGCACGAAGAGCAGTACACTATAGAGCGCCTGCATGTCCGGCCGCGAGGTCACGAGCACGCGGTTGATGATTTCGCGGAATCCCCATGGCGCCACGAGCGAACTCAGACCCGCCATGGTTCCCAGCAGGGTGGCGGCGATTAGGCGGGGCAGATACGGCTTCGCTTCGGTACCAAGGCGCCGGAGCGTTTGAGATCGGGTCACGGTTGTTTGCGGTTGCCGCCTCCCGTGGATGAAACCTCTTGGGCCCTCCCCGGTACGTGGAGGTGAGGATCTTACTTCACAGGGAGCTTTGCCAACGTGGATTGCTATTTTCACAGTAACGTACCGTCCGTCTCGAGTTGTATTGACTGCCGCAAACCTATCTGCGCGACGTGCCGCATGGATGACGGCATGTGCCCCAGCTGCCGCCTGGCCGCCAAAATCGATGCCGCAGCGGCAACGCAGAAACCACTGCCAGGCCAGGTTCCGAATTATGGCCGCGAGCCGCGCGTCCGTTCCACAGCCGTCGCCACAATGAACGACTCAGTGGAATCCCGCGCAATTGCCGCCCTCGGGTATCCGCTGCCTCCGCTTGCGCTCTTAGCGCTGCTCGACCGCAAACAGTCGCCCGCTCTGCGGCGGCAGGTCTATCAGTCGCTGGCCTTTACAGGCGGCATGGCGGCATTTGGGTTCATCTGCTCGATGATGCTCGGCATTCCGTTCTTGCAGATTAGCGCCGGCATTCTGCTCGCGATTCTCTTTCCGGTGTGGCTCGTCGGCAGTATCGTCTACGGTATCAAGACCTATAACGGCGAAGACGTTCGCATTCCGATCATCACGGATTGGATTGACGAGCGGATGCCCCTCGGTCAATAGCGGTCCATGAATTGTAGCGCGCGAGAAAATCGCGCGCTGCTTTTTCATGGTCGACGACGGGCTCCGGATACGTATCCGCACCAAAGAGCGGTAACTCGAGCGCTGCGTGGCCCCCCCGCGGCTGCACAACATTGAACCGGTTTGCAAGCTCCGGTATGTAGCGGCGCACGTAAATTCCCTGCGCATCGAAACGGCGCGCCTGCTTTGTGGGATTGTAAATGCGCGGATAGGCGGCAAGATCCGCTCCAACGCCGGCAATCCATTGCCAGTTGCCGGTTGAAAGTGCGGGATCATCTTCGATGAAATGGCGATCCCATTCCGCCAGACCAACTTTCCAATCAACTCCTAAATCGAAACACAAAAAAGAGGCTGCAATGGATCGCACGCGCGGATGCATCCAGCCGGTCGCGTGAAGCTGGCGAATGCCGGCATCGACGATCGGAAAGCCCGTGCGTCCGGCCTTCCACGCATCGAGCGCGGGGTGCGACTTCGCAAAGGGAAACGTGCGCATTTTTTCCTGAAGTGGTTCTTTTGCGATGTGCGGGTTGAACCACATGAGCTGCAGGAAAAAATCCCGCTGCGCGAGAGCTCGCAAGTATCTTTTAAGCGAAGCTTTCTCTTCGGTGAGTAAGAATGGATCGTCGATACGGCGCTTGGTTTCGCGCACGACGGTACGGGCGGCAATCGTTCCCATAGAAAGATGAGCGGAAAGGTGCGACGTGCGATCGTCCGCGGGGACGTTGGCCGCGACGGAATATTGCAGCGCGTCCACTCCAAGAAAATGCGCCAATTGCTGTGAGGCCTTCTCGGGCGTAGCCCCAAGCTGCATCTGCGAGGACCCGAACTCCTCAGGTGCCGGGAGGGGTTCGCTCAGCGGTGCGTCCGATGCAAACCGCATAAAAAGCGGCGCTTCAAAACTTCCGACTTCCAAAGCGCGCCACTTCTCAACGTATGGAACGAGGGCCCGGTATCCCTCGCCCGCCGACGACTTCTCCATCGCGGTTTCTTCCGGTGGAATAGCGGACGAGTCGTGCACCAGCAGTGCGCGCAGTCCGCGTTCTTCTAATCGAGACTGCAGATCGCGTTCCACCTCCATCGCGCGCGCATCATACGAGGCGCCCCAAACGACAGTAGACGAGCCGGTATCCTTTGCGAGCGCAAGCAACGTGGTAACGAGCGGACCGCGGCGCACAATGAGTTGCGTTCCGCGGGCGCGCAGCGCTTCGTCGAGTGCTGCAACCGCTTCGCAGTAGAAAGCCGCGCGCCGGGGCGAGCGTGAGATGTGTTCGCGAAGTGCCTCGTCGAGGACCAACACCGGCAGAATTTCGCCGTGCTCGGCCGCCGCTGCCAAACTCGCGTGGTCGTCGAGACGGAGATCGCGGAAAAATCGAAACAGCACACGCACTGCCTCCAGAATTTGGAACAAGCAGTGATGAACTCCCGCCCCGTCGTACTCTTGGAACCGTGGCCGGACAAAAGATTTTTATTCGATACGGGCAGGATGCAGATGCGGCTCGCCTGATTTCCGAAGGACTCGTTGGTGGAAGCCCGCCGCCAAACGAAACCTGGGAAAAACGCGTCGGCACGTGGTTTTCAGAACAGAAGGCAGGTCACCGGCTTATCCTGGTCGCCGAAGACGGCAGCGGAATCTTAGGGCTCGTACAGATCGTCTTTTCCTTCCCGCAAGGGTACAACGACCCGGAAGCCGCGAACGGCCGCGATATTGCAATGATGGAAGGCCTGCGAATCAAACCAGGCGCCCCCGCCGAATTCGGCAACGAACTCGTACAAGAAGTGCAAGTGATCGCGCGCAAGAAAAACGTCAGAACGTTGACGTTTTGCCTACCGATGAATCAAAACAAAGCGCTCGCACAGGCGAAACGCTGGGGCTTCGAAGAGTTCCGGATCATGGCGGAAAAGACGAAGATGCTCTGCTTCTTCCGCAAAAACGTCGACTAAGACAGAAGCTCTTTAGTACTGCTGGTTCGGCGGACGGAACGTGAACGCATCGCGATACACGCCCGGTACTGCTTTTCCATTGAGCGTCTTCGGCTTGTACTTCACGGACATCGCCGCTCTGCACACGGTTTCATCGAGCACGACATAACCGGCCGGCTTGGTGATGACGCACTTGGTCGGAGTGCCCTGCTCGTCGATGAGTACTTCAAACGCGGTCGTTCCCTCGGCGCCTTCCTGCACTGCAATCGCGGGAGGCTGCGGATTGATTGCCGTCTCGCCCGCTTCCGGCACGGCTTCACGCGTGCTGTAGGTCGCTGCGATCGTTAACGATTCGGCACGTGCACTTCCCGCGGT
Source organism: Vulcanimicrobiota bacterium (assembly GCA_014305015.1). Taxonomy (GTDB): domain Bacteria; phylum Vulcanimicrobiota; class Vulcanimicrobiia; order Vulcanimicrobiales; family Vulcanimicrobiaceae; genus JACRUB01. The sequence goes on from JACRUB010000029.1 coordinate 6,927, forward strand.
TATGGTTGGGCCGGTATATGCGGGTGCACGCTTCTTGAGCGCGCTCTGCCACGGCGGAACATTGGCTGCGCTCGCATTATACGTCGAGGAGGACTCGGCGGCAGTCGCCGTATCGTGTGCAACCGCCGTGACAGCCATCGCAACTTCATGGTGCGTCATCATGGGTTTTGCCTTGGTCAGGCCCTGGGGCGCGGCCATATGCACGATGTTGTGTTCGACCACCGTCGTGCGCGGTTGAGCCGCCACCGGAATTTTTTCATCGCGCACCGAGCGGTGTTCGAGGACAATCTTGTTGCCTTCGTAGCTAATAACCAGAGGATCTGCGAGTGCCGGGCGGATCATCTGTGCGAAGCTGGAGCCCGCGACGAAATGACCGATCAGTGAAATGCACAAGCAGACGCCGAGAATTCCTAGCCCGTAACGCGCAACGCGGCGCGGCATAAGATTAACACGATCCATGAGCGGACCGCGAACGTCGGGTTCCCAGATTTCGCTTGCGTGCGCTTCTTGAACGACGCTATTTAAGCGTTCGAGTTCGTGCTCGCCACCAAAGGATTGTAAACACTTCGCACAGTCGGCAAGATGCCGGCGATATTCGACGCGTTCTTCATCCGTGGCTTCGCCGAGTGTGATGGCTCCGGCCAGCACCTCTGCACGGTCGTGCGGGGAAAGTCTCACACACGCTCCGTCATAACCGTTCGCAGCGTGCGCATCGCCCGGCACACGCGCTGACGAACGGCGTCGGCGCTGGTTCCAAGAATCGATGCAGCTTCTTGCGACGAATAGCCCGCGTAACTGGTTAACATAATGGCCGCGGCTTGATCGCCCGGTAATTTTTGCATGGCGTTCTGAAGATCGATCGACGCCGAGCTGCGCTCGTCAATGCGCAAACCGCGAACTTCCCAGTCCCGGTCCAGCGGCGTAAAGCGAACGATTTTCTTTCTCCTTAGAAACGAGATCGCGTTATTGGTGGCTGTCTTGTACAACCATCCGGCAGTCAGTGGGCGCTCCGGATCAGACTGCAACGTCCGGTACGCAGCAAAGAACACATCCTGTGCGATGTCGAGCGCGACATCGGGGTCACCAACCATGCGGCGCACGTAGCGAGAGAGCTTCGTCTGGTGTTCCCGGACGAGACTTTCTATGCGGGCGTGGGCCACCGGCGCTTCGGCGGCGTTGAGGTAGACCTGCTCCATTTGTGGGCCCCCCTTTGTCAGCTAACGTCCCCCTTCGCCGGAACGTGACTGCCGTCTTTTAGGAGGGCTGCGGCCATCAAGCGTATTTGGGCGCGAGCTTCCTTTCGAGAGAGGCCCGCAACGTCGGTAAACCAGACCAGCATCTCGATACCGAGGACGGATGCGATTGAGAGCACGAGCGTCCTAAACGCTCCGGGGCTCATCGATGGCTTGAGCGGCGCGAGCGCATCCTCAACCCAAAGGATTCTGCGGCCCGTACGCAATGGCTCAGGCCTCAGACGAGTGCGAACCTCAAGCGAGGCGACAAGCATTGCCCGCAATGTCGCTTCGTTGTCGAGCACCATTTGGGTGAGGACGTTGCTCAAAAGAGCTAGCCGTTCGGCGGCGTCACCCGGCGCGTTCGGAGGCAAGAGTGAGTCCATTGCAATCTGTGGATGGGCAGCAAGCTGCAGGGCGCGCTGATTAGGAAAATAGCGGTACGCGGTCGGACGCGAGATCGATGCTTCTACCGCGGCCTGTTCTACGGTGGGCGTTATTCCCCGAGATAAAAATGTTCGTGCAGCCGCAATCAAAGCGTCGCGTGTACGTCCCTTTTGGAGGCGCCGCCCCGAATTCTCATATGAGATTGACATTATCACAATGATACTGTAATCTCATGAGACTGCAATACTCACGAACATGAATTTACCAAACTGTTCGAGAGACACCCGACTCTAGGTCTGGAGAAGGCGCGGCGCAATGAACATTTTCAAGTATGTTACCTCTTATCTCATTCTAACTCTTTTGGCCGCGTGTGGCGGCGGCTCGCCGAGCACCCCGTTGGCCCCCAGTTCCTCACAGACGTGGCTGGTTGCGACCGGCGCGTCGTCGCAAGCAGAGGCCCTTCAAGCGTTGGATTTTTATCCGAATACGCTCACGATCGACGCAGGCGATGCGATCACATGGACCAACACCACGAGCATCCCGCATACCATCTCAATTCCGCCCGCCGGCCAAACGCCTCCGCCGGGGCCGCCTCAGCCCCCCGTTGGGAGCGGTTCGTTCGACGGGAGCGCTTATATCAGTTCCGGATTCATGAATACCGGCGGCAGTTACGTCGTACGGTTCACGGTTCCGGGAACCTACAAAGTATATTGCTTGGTCCACCAGCCGGAGATGGTTGCGACCATTGTAGTGCAACCCTACGGTGCGGCGCTTCCGGCGACGCAAAGCGCCATTGCAAGTGACGCACAAGCGGATATGGTGATCGACCTCAATGCTGCATCAGCGTCGCTTGCCAGCTTTCCTTATCCGGGCGGCCCTCATTTAGCCGCAGGCATCGCCCCAGGTCTAGCGGTAGGCGCACCTTCTCAGTCAACCGTGATGCGCTTCCTCGATGGGACGACGATGGCATCGTCAATCACCGTTGCAACCGGAACCACCGTTACCTGGACAAACCAATCGAATAATGTTCCCCACACCGTCACCTTTCCGGCTGCCGGACAGGGACCTCCGGGCGGATCGCCGGACAAGGTTCCGCCGGCTCCCGGAGCAACGTACGATGGTACCGCGCTACGAAATTCCGGTACAATGCCCCCCGGCGCCAGCTACAGTCTTACTTTCACCGCACCGGGAACGTACACGTACTACTGCCTCTTCCACGATGGAGTGGGCGGCATGATTGGAACGGTTACAGTTCAATAGGACCGCAATGTCACGTATGTCATCTCGGTATAATCGCATGCTAATGAAAGCCGCCGGGTCGGTGTTGTTATCACTCGCTTTTGTTGGCGCTGGGCACGGTGCTTCAATCCCACCGCCGCAGTGTGACAGTCAAGGTGCTTACGGAATTGGGCAGCACTACCCCGACACCAATACCGTAAAGGCCATCCCGAGTGTTACGGTTATGTCCATCGATCGCGTAATTGGTTCGCGAGTCTTAGGATACATAATGACACTCAGAAACGGGCATCAATACTTCTACCGCGCCCACAACGTTGTCTTTACGCCGGTCGAATCAAGACGGATCGGCGGCTTCCTGAGACAAGCCCTGGTTCCGAAACCGACCCTGTCCCTTCTGACCCTCGTAATGCGTCCGGGTGGCGGTTATCCGCCCGACGTGCGCGTTATGCATGTTGCCCGCGCAACGGCCGCGAATAATCTGCGCCTGCAACGGTGTAACGTCTAGACTAGAAACAATTAGCCGCCGATTTCGGAGAATGCGCGCATGCGGCTGGACGTTTCGCCAAGCTTGAGATGATGGCGCTCGGGTTTTATTGCCATCGAGCCTTGTAGAAGGGCTACGAGATCTTCTTCACTTGCACCAGCTCGCAGAGGCGTGCGCAAGTCAATATGCTGATCGCCAAAGAGACATAGACGTAGTCTGCCGTCAGCGGTGAGACGAACGCGGTTGCAGCGATCGCAATAGTCGTGTGAGAGCGGGCTGATCACGCCAATTGCGCCGGCTGCACCTTCGAATGCAAAGTAGCGCGCAGGGCCGTTCCCGCCCGGACCGGAGACGGAGCGTAACTCTCCGGCACTTGCCGCGAGCTCTAAAATTTCATCAGATGAAATATAGCCGGCTGCTTGCATTTCTACGTTCTCAGCAACGGGCATCACTTCGATGAAACGCACGAACAATGGTCGATCGATGGTCAGTCGCGCAAGGTCCGCAACTTCGTCTTCATTATGCCCGCGCATCACAACGCAATTTATTTTCAGCGGCGCAAGTTCGGCGGCAATGGTAGCGTCGATGCCGGCGAGTACGCGATCCAAACCGGGCCGTCTTGCGATTTCGAAAAAGCGATCTTCGCGCAAGGTGTCGAGAGAAATGTTGATACGCGTGAGTCCCGCATCGCGCAAGCGCTCGATCTGATCCGTCAGCAGCATGCCGTTGGTCGAGAGCGCGATATCCTCGATGCCTGAAACTGAAGCGATCCCCTCGACGAGTTTCCACAGATCGCGGCGCACGAGCGGTTCACCACCGGTGAGCCGGATGCTGCGCACGTCCACGCGTGCTGCGGCCCGCACGATTTGCACGATCTCTTCGAAGGAAAGCACGTCGCTCTTGGGGAGCCACGGCAGGCCTTCGGCCGGCATGCAATAGACGCACCGCAGGTTGCACTTATCCGTGACCGAGATGCGCAGATAGTTAATCGGACGGTTGAACTGATCGGCCAGGGGCGCCGCGATCAGATCGATGAGCTCAAGGGCCATTGGAACACCCTTCGACCTCGGCCGATTTAGTTCTGCTTGAAGACGGAGTCCGGGATCGGTGGATTGAGTTTAAAGTTTGAGAACGATGAGATGACATCCGCCTTGTAGTTTGGAACTTCCACATGCCCGGTCTGCGAATTAGCGATGTAGTTACCCTTGATTTGCGTGAACGTTTGGTTGAGCGTCGCAAAGCCGCCGTCGTTATAATTCCACGTCATTTGCGGAATCGTCGCCGTCTTGTCGTCTACTTTGACGGTGATGTGGTCGATGCGTCCGCGAATACGCGGGACGAGTTTGAATGTGGTTTGCGATCCGTCGTCACCCTGATTGGTCACGACAAAAACCGACTTCCAGCGGGATGGACTTTCGACGTGCGGATAGATTTTATTGAACTGCGCAGCGATCGCCGGGACCGTATTAAATGCGATTTTGTCTTTGCTCGGCTCTTTGTGATAGTACATGCCGTCGAGGCTGGGGCTAATGTACGGGAATGTGTGCAGCGCGATGTCGACATGGATAGCCGCCTGATAGGCGCGCAAATGCGGATTGAGCGCCGACATCCGGGCAAGCATGTCGCCGCTCGCAGAAACGGGCTGGCGCGCGCCGCAGAAAGCTTCGCCGAGCAGCAGAAAAAGAAAGGCGCAAAATCGCAAGTGTTTCATACTATGACTTAAAACGCCCCGCCGCACCGAAGGGTTCCAGACTAGTGTCGATCTCAACGCGGACGGCCTCATTTTCTTCATATTCTAATCGTGCCCGGAGCGCCTGGAGGGCGGATGGACAGCCGATCCGTCCGAGCGCCCAAGCCGCGTGCTCGCGTACCATCGGGTGCGGATCCTCTGAGAGGGCCTCCGTGAGGACCGGAACGGCCGAGCGGTCGAGCGCATTTCCCAGCGCAACTGCCGCGTTGCGTCGCAGAACAGCCGCTCCGCGCCAGCCGACAGCCGAGTTGCGGTACAACCGTTTGAACTCGCTGCTGCGTAGCCGCAAGAGCTTTTGCAGTGAGGGCGCGGCTAGCTCCGGCACCGCAGCGTTTGCACTATCTGCTTGCGGCCTCGCTTGCATCGTCGGCGGACAGACGAGTTGGCAGATATCGCAACCCCAAACCCAATCACCGATCAACGCACGCATCTCCCGTGGAATCGAGTCCGTGCGTTGCGTGAGATCCGCGATACACCGAGTCGCATCGATGGTATAGTCGCCGCGTAACGCTCCGGTGGGACAACCCTCGACGCAGCGCACGCACGACCCGCACGTCTTCGCCAGGGGTGCATCTTCTCCCAAATCGATGGTCGTAACAATCTCGCCGAGAAAAATGAACGAGCCGAGTTCGGGATTAATCAGATTCGTGTGTTTGCCGATCCAGCCCAAACCCGCGCGCGCGGCGAATGCTCGCTCCGCAAGCGGCGCCGTATCGCAAACGATTGCCACTTCACCCGGAACGCTCCGGGCAAGGTCCGTCAGCAAGGCGCGCATGCGCCGGTGATAATCGGTCGACCACGCATAATTTGAAACGCGGCCGGTTAATGGCCGCCGCACGGGCGCCTCGGTTGCGTACGGAACGGCGACGCAAATAACGGTACGTGCGCCCGGCAACAGTGCTTCGGGCGAAGACGCAGTGCGAGCGTACCGCTCGTCATAGGTCCACGTGGCGAGGTCTCCGCGTTCGAAAGACTGGGCAAGCCGCTCGTGCGTCGGCTCGTCCTTGCTAGCGCGTGTGAAGCGCACGGCGATTGCGCCCAGTTCGCGCGCCCGCCGCACGACTTCAGAGCGTAGCGAGTCGTCCATCACTGCGCGCCGGAAATGCGCCGTCAATTTGGGAAATGTCTCCGGCGGTGAGTTCGAAATCTGCGGCACCACTGTTCTCCTCAACGTGCTTGACTGTGGACGCCTTGGGAATTGTGAATACATCAGGATCGCGCGTCAAAAATCTCAGGACGATCTGTCGCGCTGTCTTTTTATGCTTTGCGGCAATCTCATGAAGCACGTCACCCGCGCGCATGTCCGCCGCGAGTGTTCCACGGCCGAATGGTGTGTACGCAACGATTGAAATCTGCTCTTGCTTGCAAAACGGCAAGAGCCGCTTCTCGATTCCGCGTTCCTTGAGATGGTATAGCACTTGATTGCATGCGAGCCGCCCGCGCCGCAGCGCCGCTTGTGCTTCCTTGACATCTTCAACGTCAAAGTTGCTCACGCCGATAAAGCGGGTCTTGCCATCCGCGACCAATTGCTCGAGCGCGCTCATGGTTTCCTCAATTGCAAAAGAACTCGGCCAATGCAGCAAATACAGATCGAGATACGAGACCCTGAGCCGCTTTAAGGAGCGTTCACACGCCGCAATCGTGCCCTTGAAGGAAGCGTTGCTCGGCAGAACCTTGCTTGTAAGAAATACTTGTTCGCGCGGCACGCCTGCAATCGCTTGCGCGACAATCTCCTCCGCGCGCCCGCTCCCATACATCTCCGCTGTATCGATATGCGTCATGCCGAGCTCGAGACCGCGGCGCAGCGCCCGAACCGCTTCTTCTCCTCTCGCGCCGTGCTCCGGAACATCCCAGGTCCCCTGGCCAATGACGGGCAGCAACGCCTTTGTCCCGGGTAAAAGGCGGGTTTGCATGGCGCTAGAGCGCGGCGTCTTTTGGGGAGAGAACCGGCTGCCCCCCGCTGAGCGGCCATTCAACATTGACTGAACGATCGCGCCAACTAATCGCGCGCTCTTGCGCCGGATCGTACAGCGCGGTTTGCTTGTACATCACGATCGCTTTGTCGCTAAGCGTCAAAAAACCATGCGCTACGCCCGGAGGAACGTAAACCTGATAATGATTCTCAGCCGTCAGCTCAAAACCGTCCCACTGCTTGTAGGTGGGAGATCCATCGCGCATATCGACAACGACATCGTAGACTCGCCCGAACAGCGCTTGCACGAGCTTGGCCATGCGCGTGTCGTAGTGCATGCCGCGCAAGACGTTGCGCGATGAAAGCGACACATTGTCTTGCACAAACGGGCCGCAAATCCCGTGCTCTGCATAGCGGGCTTCGTGAAAGGCTTCCTTAAAAAAGCCGCGCTCGTCTTTAAACACGTCGGGCGCGATAAGCTTGACATCCGCGATGCTGGTTTCGAGCACTTTCATAATAGCGAATCCAGCCTTCTTTTAAACGCGCGGGAACTCCCGTCTTAACGCGGATGCAGGCCGTTCAGCCATGCTAAGACCTCACTACGCGCGTTATCCGCAGCGGTCGTGTGATCGCTCGCAATCGTTGCGAATGTTTTTGGTTCCGGCGCGCGATCAAATAAATCGCGCACGCTTCTGTTGTTGACCATCATGTCTCGTTCCGCCGCGATATAGAGCGCCGGACGGCCGGCCAATTGCGATAAGACATCGTCTAATGCAGTATCCGTATTTGCAATCAGTTCGGGCAGCGTGAGCCCGTCGACATAAGAGGAACGAAAATCATTCTTGGACATGCCGGCGAGTGCCGTCAGTGCACTTGGACGTCCATAGCCGGTTGCAATCGCAATTGTCCCGCGCACGCCGCTGTCCGCAGCGGCCGTTCGTAAGGCCGTCATCGCTCCCATACTGTGTCCCATCGTGTAAATCGTATCGTTCGAATCTTGGCGCGCATGCTTCACCACGGCGCCCATCGCCTCAACGAGTTGGGCATCCGAGGTGAGCCTTCCGCCGCTCGCACCAAGTTTGTGACCGGGAAAATCCAGACTGTAAATATCGAATCCGTGGCTCGCGAGAAATCCGCACAGGAAATCCAGATTGTGTTTGGAGCTCGAGTAGCCGTGTCCGGCTACGATGGTTACGCTTCGAGGGCGCCGCGCTTCGTACCGGAGGACCGCGAGTTCCGTGCCCGCGCTGGGTACTCGCAGCAGCTCAACGTTCAGAGCAGTTCTCCCGCCACCCCGCCTCGCCGCTAACGTAGTGTTCCTTCTTCCAAATCGGAACGCGCTTCTTGAGCTCGTCGATCGCGTAGCGGCATGCATCGAAGGCTTGCGCGCGATGCGCGGTCGCGATTGCAACCGCGACGCTCGGTTCGCCAACCTTCAAATCGCCGATGCGATGCTGCATGGCAATCTCACATGGGCTAAAACGAGAAACCACTTCTTGCGCGATCACCTTCATTTCGCCCACTGCTAACTCTTGGTAGGCTTCGTAACTGAGCCCGCTTACGGATCGATCGTCATCCGAGCGCCGGCGCACGACCCCGACAAAGACGACAACGGCTCCGTGCTCATCCTTGCGCACGCGCTCGTAGAGCACGCGTATGTCAATCGGTTGCTCTACGAGCTCGATCATTGGTGGCCTAGCCCCCGCTCACAGGGGGTAAGAGCGCAATTTCGTCGCCTTCTTGCAACGGCGCGTCCGCGTCGACAAGCTGGCCATTGCGTGCAAAACGAATGCTCGAAGAAAAATCGGCGAGGCCGGGCATCTCGTTCACGAGATCGGCCCAGAGTTCGCTCAGGGTTGCCGCCGAGCCAACGGCGCGCTCGAGTTCCGACGCGCCGGCAATTTCACGGACGCGCGCAAAGGCCAGCACGCGAACGCGAATCTCAGTAGCCGCCGAGGTCGGTTGAGTAGCCATTTTTTTCAAGCCATGCGCGCGATTCATCGTGCAAACCAAGCGTGTCGAGCCGGCTGCACGTTAACTTGTGCAGTAAGACTTCCCAGAAATGCTGATCTTTCTCGTAGATATCGTCCGGCACTTCGTTTTGTTTGCGCGTAAACTCTCGCAGGGCGGACCAGTCGCGGCGCGTCAGAATGTCGCGCAGTTCGTTATCGTATTCGGGCGATGGCGTGCTCTGCACTAAGCGGGTTTCTTTTCCAGGCGCCGGGGTTTTGATAGGACAAATCGCTCGATCGCCGCAGCCACGCCGTCCTCCTCGTTGGTGCCCGTGACGTAACGCACCGATTCGCGTACCTCAGGGAGCGAATTCCCCATGGCAACCCCGATCCCGGCCCAGCGCAGCATCGGTAAATCGTTGCGGGAATCGCCCACGGCCAGCACGCTCTTAGATTCGATTTGGAAGTCCGCGCACAGGCGCGCAAGCGCGTGTTGTTTTCCGGCTTCGCGGCTCGTTACCGCGCACTCGATGAACTCATTCCACGTTTCATATTTAAAATGCAGCGGATAGTCGCCGAACTCGCGGCGCATTGCATCGACTGAGGCTTTTCCAAGAAAGCGGATGAAGGTCGGCGCGGTATGCAAGATCTCGCCGAAGCTCTTAACTTCTTTCCATGCGGGGCCGGTCATATCGGCCATATAGAGATGCGTGCCGTGTAAGCGGTAAAACGTTTCTTCGCTATAGATCGCAAGCTCGAGATTGTGATGTTCGGCATACTCGATCATTGGCTTTGCAAATTGTAGCGGCACCGGAATATGACCCTGCGTGCGGTTCGCACCGAAGTCTTTCGTAAGTGCGCCGTGGCAGCAAATAACGGGCAGATTGAGACCAAGCTCGCGGGAGATACGAATCGGCGTATCCACACCGCGGCCTGTCACAAGCACGATGCGTACGCCCAATTCGAGCGCATCCCGGATTGCCTTGCGGTTACGGGGTGTGACTTCTTCTTCTGAGTTGAGCAGGGTGCCGTCGAGGTCGAGGGCGATAAGATCGATCATAAACTCCGGGTCTTCTGGGCGCACATTCGCACCAGGACGATTGTATACCCAGTGTCAATGCGCACGTGTTCCCAGAGCCATTGATTCTCCGGGCCTTGAAGTAACGCTCGAAAATCGACCGGGGTATCCCAGTCGATCCACCGCCGCCCGGTCTCTCGGAATCCGGCCTTCACATAGGCGCGAATGGCGCGTTGATTCCAAGCTGCGACATCAAGCGTAATGCGCTCGATTCCGAGAGACTGGTACGCGAAATCGCGGGTCAGCAGCAACAGCTCCGTTCCAAGGCCCTGTCCGATGAAGCCCGGATCGAGGGAGATCCCCAGGTCGGCGCAGGCCGCTTGCGGATCATGATCTCTCAACAGAATATGCGCGATGAACCGGCCGTCCAACACGCCCGCTAGGGAGATGGTCCCCGGCTTCTCGGTCCAATAGCGCCAAAACGTCTCTTCCTGGTCCTCGGACAGAACCGGAACGTTGTAGGGCACGAAAAGGGGGTCGGTGTGCCGTTGCCAGCTTTGCATCTGCGCGATGTCCGAGCGCTCCAGCGGACGGACTCGGAGTGCCGCACGTGCAACGTTGTTTCTCCTGTTCACGTTACTGTGATGTGAGGTTCTCGTCTATGAAGCAAATCGCCCTCGCAGGGTTCCTCATTCTGCTCCTCGGCGCTCGCGCCGGAGCGCAGGATGGCCGCTGCACGCGCGAAGTCCTCACAATAAAGGGCACTCCGGTCACCGTATCATACTGCGTGCTCCACCCGGAAACCGGGCGCGAGGCAACGACGGTGTCGGAAAGCTTCAGCTCGCCCAAAGGCTCCTTCACGCAAACCTCACCGCTGGCGTTCATCCCCGGCGACGACCCCTCACGCGTCATCGAAGACGTTTCGCTCTCGCAGCTCGGCCTCTCGGGAACGCTCCATCTCACGCTCGTGATGCACGCGGGTGCGGTTCATATTGAGGCAGCCATCCTTACCCCCGGCGCAATTACCATTAAATAGGGGTAAACCCCACTGCGCGACCCCGGGCTTGCAACTTTTTCCCTCATCAGGGTATTTTAGGGCTGATGCGGCGCAAATACATCGCCTTTAACTCCGCTAAGCTACCCGAGTGTTGTCGGGGCTAGGAGCGTCATGCCCTGTACGGCTTTTCAACCCAATCTCACGGCTCGCGAGCAAGCGCGGTACCTGTACGAGAATATCTCACCCGGACTCTTCCGAGTCGCAGAAGGTGAGGAGTCCAAGGTTCCGTGGCGCGTATCTCCCGAGCCGTTTGCATTGGCCCCTTCCACGCTCGAGCGAATTCTCACGATTGGCAACGATCTCTTCGCATTCTATAAAGCCCTCAATACGCTCTACAACCGCAGCGCACGCGGCACGGCCCCGGCATTCATAGCGGACTATTTAGATCAAGGCAAACCCGAACACATCGTCCGGCTTTCGCGCCAAAATCGTTTCAAAAGCGATTTGCCCGGCGTTATCCGTCCGGACTTAATTCTTACCGACGACGGCTTTATTTCATCCGAGCTCGACAGCGTACCGGGCGGCATGGGCTTTGTCGGCGCGATGTCGGAAGCGTACTGCAAACTTGGGATGGAGAGCATCGGCGGCAGTTTCGGGATTCCGGAACGCTATGCGGCGATGATGAAGTCGGCGACCGGAAAAGAAAATCCGGCCGTGGCGATTGTGGTCTCCGAAGAGTCAAAAGATTACCGGGCCGAGTTATCGTGGATGGCTGAATACTTGCGCGCGCAAAAATTGCTGAGCGCCTATGTCTGTACGCCGCAAGATATCTACTTTACCGAAGAAGCACTCTTCTTGCGCTTTCCGGACGGCCGTGAAGAAAAGCTCGATGCCATCTACCGTAATTTCGAGCTCTTCGACTTACTCAACATTCCAAAGCAAGATCTGCTCCTCTATGCTGCGCGTCACGCGCGCGTCAAAATGACGCCGCCTCCCAAAGCACAACTTGAAGAGAAGCTCGCCTTTGCGCTTCTGCATCATCCCGGGCTTGCGACGATTTGGAAGAGCGAGCTTGCGCCTGCGGTGTACCTCCGGCTCAAGTTACTCTTTCCCGAAACTTGGGTGATCGATCCGCGCCCGATGCCGCCGCAAGGCGTGATCGCGGGCCTGAGCATCGGTGAGGAACCGGTAAGCGACTGGATGCGCCTTGCAACGCTCGGTAAAAGCGAGCGCAATTTTGTCGTCAAACCGTCGGGATTCTCGGAACTCGCTTGGGGTTCAAAAGGTGTCCGCGTTGCAAACGATCTCACCAAAGAAGACTGGATTGCTACGCTACACGAAGCGCTCACGGAGTTTTACAAGACGCCGCGCATTCTGCAACGTTTCTACAAAGGCAAGCGCGTACGTCAATCGTACTTAGATGTCGCCACCGACGATATCAAGAACTTTGACGGACGCGTGCGACTTTGCCCGTACTTCTTCGTCGTCGGCGACGGCGTGCAACTCGGCGGCATTCTTGCAACGGTTGCGCCGGCCGACAAACGCCTCATCCACGGAATGACGGACGCCGTCATGGCGTCGTGCATCCTCAAAGATGATGGGAACTAAGG
>JACRUB010000008.1 GCA_014305015.1 Vulcanimicrobiota bacterium
GAGGCTCTATTGACAGTAGCTCTGGCGGAGCGTATAGTCTAGTCATGTCTGAAAAACAGACATGTCTAGAAACGGAGTTTTATGCACGATCTCGTGATCTGGACCGCCTGGGGCCTCGTCGGGCTTGGGTTCTCCGCGCTCAGTCATCTCTTGCGGCCCTGGAAATCCGGCAAGTGAGCGAGCACGAATTGGACCCCTTGGAGGCAAGAGACCATCTGGCGATGGTCGACCGGATTCTTTCGCGCATAGACGAGCCGGTTTGCCTCGGCGGCCTGCCATATATCGTCTGGGGTGTCGTGGGCGGCTCGACGGATTTTGTCACCCAGGTCGTCGTTGTTCAGCACGGTGCGCCCTCGTTATTGTGGGTCAGCCTGACTTTGATGCTCGCTGCGGTTGCTTTCATGATCTATTACGGCATGCGCCTCTCGCGCAAAGAGCGGCGGGGATTACTCGGACGTCATATCGGTAATGTTTTCATGATTAGCTGGATCACTTCGCTCGTGATGATGCTGCTCGCCAGCCACATCTTTTCCTATTGGGCGCAGGGTGCAATCTGGAGTTTGATGTTCGGCGCTGCAATGATGTATGTGGGTACGCTCGCACGCAGCCGCATCTCTTTTGCAGGGGGCATTTTGCTGCTGCTTTCGATTATCGCAGCTAATTATAGCTACCAGTACGCCGGATATGTACTTGCGGCTGGCTTCATCATCGGCATGGGTGGCGCGGGCGTTGCGCTTTCGCTGGCGCACGGCGATGAGTAATGGACGAACTCTTGCTCTCTAAAATTCGACTCGGCGCGATTGCGGAGCTGCTCACTGCCGAGTGGGTGACATTCCCGGCGCTGCTCAAATCGATAGGCACGACACAGGGCAACCTTGGCTCTCACTTAGCGAAGCTTGTTGAGGCCGGTTACGTCAGCGAAGAAAAAACCTTCGTCGACAAACGGCCGCAAACGCGCTATCGCCTTACGCCGCGTGGCCGCGAGGCCTTCAAAAAACACGTAACCGAAATGCAATCATTGCTCCAAAGAGCAGAATAAACAAAAAATGATCGATACAAATGTCATCGCGATTTCGCTTACGGGCGTGACCAAGCGGTACGGTTCGCTAACGGCACTTGACGCAATGGACCTGACGGTCCCGCAAGGACAAACCATTGCAATTCTCGGACCGAATGGCGCGGGCAAAACGACGGCAGTCTCGCTCATGCTCGGGTTGCGTACGCCGACGCAGGGCAAGGTCGAGATGCTCGGAGGTGATCCGCGCGACATTCGCACGCGTTCGGCGATGGGCGCGATGCTGCAAAGCTCGGGTGTGCCGGAATACTTGCGGGTACGTGAGGCGATCGAACTCTTTCGCACCTACTATCCAAAACCGATGGCGCTCGGGCATGTCGTCGAGCTTTGCGGGCTCGAAGAGAAAGTCAACGCGCGCGTTGCGTCCCTTTCGGGCGGCCAACTGCAACGCTTGTACTTTGCGCTCGCTATTTGCGGTGATCCGAAGATCGTGTTGCTCGATGAGCCGACCGTCAGCTTGGATGTGGAAGCACGGCGTTCTTTGCTCGCAACGATCAAGTTGATCGCGCAGCAAGGCCGAACGGTTGTCTTGACGACGCACTATTTAGAAGAAGCGGATGCTCTTGCAGACCGGATTGTGGTCATCGACCGCGGAGTCATCGTTGCGGACGGCACGCCTACCGAAATCAAATCCACGGTGGGCCAAAAGAGAATCGCTTATACCGAGGGCGGCACGGCCCACGAGTTTCTGACGGACTCACCTGAAGTAGTTCTGCGCGAGCTCTTTGCGAGGAACGCGCAGATTACCGATCTGACCGTGACGGGCGCGTCACTTGAAGAAGCCTTCTTACATCTAACCAAACGTGAGGAAAACCATGCTGCTTAGCACCGCGCCCGTCGCCCCGATGTTTGGGGCCCAAGCCAAAACCGAATTCTTGCGCTTACTGCGTCTGCCGGCGTTCTCTTTGGTCAGCCTGATGCTGCCGGTGATGTTCTACAGTTTTTTTGGTCTGCCGAATGCACAAGAGCATTTCATGAGCACCACCGCCGGACTTTATATGCTGGCCTCTTTCGGCGCGTATGCCGTGCTCTCGATCGCCCTCTTTTCGTTTGGCGCGAGCGTCGCGGCCGAGCGTGGTACGAGCGCGGTGCGGCTCATGCGTGCCTCGCCCTTACGTCCGGGCGCGTATTTCTTCGGAAAGATCGTTGCATCGATGGGCTTCGGCGCGGTTGCGCTCACCGTGCTGGTCGTCTTCGCACTGGTGACCAATGGCGCGCATATGCCATTCGGTGTTTTTCTCACGATGCTCGTGCGCTTGTTGCTCGGCAGCATTCCGTTTACGATCCTGGGGTTTGCGGTCGGGTACCTTGCCTCGATTAACTCCGCCATCGCGATTCTCAATTTGATTAATCTACCGCTTTCGTTCGCATCGGGACTCTTTGTGCCGCTTCGTGCGATGCCGCCGTTCGTGCAGCACATTGCGCCATATCTTCCGAGCTACCATTTCGGGCAGCTTGCTTGGGGAGCGGTCGGGGCGGCACAGGAGTCATGGATGACCGCTGCTCTGTGGCTCGCGGGCTACGCGGCGCTCTTCCTCATTGTAGCGGTCCGGGCGTACCGGCGCGAGGAACGCAAAGAGTTCGCCTAGTTGGGTATATACCGGGGATGAACGATAACATCAGCGATGACAGAAACGATCTCGACGATTCGAGCGCCTCGCGCACAATTACCAACATCATCAAGAACGCTAAGCCGGAACCCGCGCGCGATCGCAGTCAGGCCGTTTACGGAGATACGGATATGAATCCAAACGCAGACGATCAAAAGGATTTGCATCACGCGGATGAGGACGAGGCTTAAGGCGGCAGCAGCCGCTGGCGGCTAACCGCGTGGGCTTGCACCGCCGCTTGTGTAAACGGAAGCGGCGCAAGCTTTCCGCTATTATAGGTGGCCGTTAGGTCTTGATAGTGGGGTGATCCGGGCTCGCCCGATTCACCCGCCGGAATGACGATCCCGCCGGCGTCCCAATTTCCGACATCCCAGACCGCGCGAAAACTTTGATTAAAGTTCGTGTTTTGCGCGTGCACGGTGTAATTGTCGCCCTTCCCAGGCAGCACCGCGCCATTGAGCCAGGTGATCCCGAACGAATCCAGAGGATTGAGCATCGGCACTATGCCCGCGGCTCCCCATGGCTTTTGGATTCCGGCCGGTGCGTTGACCAAGAGATGCTTGAGCAGCCACGGATCGGTCGTACGATCGTGCTTTGCTTCGCGCATGCGAAGCGTTTGTAATAGCACGGACGTATTGCGGCCGGCATAACTCGTGACTAAGCTCAGCCGCATCGCGTGCGCGATCGTTGCGGCGTGTGAATCCGGCGACATGTAGCCGTTCCATCCACGCAACTCACGCAGCATCGGAGCTGCTTCTTTTGGTACGAGCTTTGGATTGCGGTCGGCGGCGCCGAGCACAAACTTCGAGAGTTCCAATTCGGCCACCGAGAACGTATCATTCTGCATTTGCGCAAAATAGGCGACGTCATATTTCTTGCGCGCTTGGAGTTGCCGCCACACCTCGTATGCGCGATACGGCGGCGAGAACGTTGCGCTTAAGCGATATTGATAGCCTTCGCCATACATGCGGTTGTTCGACGTCCAGACGACGGCGTCGCGCGAAGGCGCCAGGTGCGGCAGTGCTGCGAATGGGATCGTTGGATAGGTCCGGTATGCATCGTCGTGCGCGTAGCGCGCCCACACCGGGTCGTTTGGAATCCCTCCGGCGAGCGTGTATGCCGCGCGGCCGTCGATGCCCGCAAGGACGAAGTTCTGCGTTGGGCCCGGAT
>JACRUB010000153.1 GCA_014305015.1 Vulcanimicrobiota bacterium
GTCTACAATGGTGCGGGTTTCGCGGGGCCTTCATTTGGGGGGCCCTCGTCTATGTTATGGCTTCTTCAAACACTATTGATATCGGCGGTCTCCTCGCAGGGGGCCGGCAAACGTTGCGCCTCGAGCAGGCGGTTGGGGTCGAGCCTTTTGAGGGTTGGACCTTCCCCGGGCGGGCTCAGGTTGTGCTCGCGATTCACGGCATGGAGCGCTTGCTCGAAGTCGTGGGTACCATCGAAGTGGAGGCGCACGGCTCGTGCGATCGCTGCCTCGAAGGCGTGCGGCAACACATGCACATCGATGTTCAAGAAGAGCTTGAACCGAAGGCAGCGCTCAAGGACGACCCGTTTAGCGAGAGCAATGTTCTTTCGGGCGGCCGGCTGGACGTGGCAGACTTGACCCGGCAGCTCGTTTTAAGCGCAGCACCGCTGCTGGTTCTCTGCAGCCCCGAATGCCAGGGCCTCTGCATAAACTGCGGACACAACAAAAATCAAGGGGCATGCAGTTGCCCCGAACTGGAAACTTAAGACAACGGAAACTTTAGACGCCCCTCGGGGAGTCGAGCACATAAGAAAACTGAAGACGGCGTCTATGGTTTGGGGGTCCCACGAAGTGGGGGGCACGAAGCCAGGCGCAGTGCCTTTCAAACTGGAGTAACACGAAGTGGCTAATCTTAAATGGAAAACTCCGCGCTCGAAGACGCGTTCACGTCGCGCGGCTAACTGGAAGCTCAATCCCGTTACGACGGTCGAGTGCCCGCAGTGTCATGCGCCTAAGCGCCCGCATTTCGTATGCGCGCAGTGTGGCATGTACGCGGGACGCCAAGTCGTAGAGATTAAGGACGAACACGCCGGCCACCAACACGGCTAGCCGTTGAACGCAACCGGTGTCAAGATGGTCGGGGTAGGGCATTACGCGCCGGCCGCGATTTTGACGAACGAAGACTTGGAGAAAGTCCTCGATACGAGCGATGAGTGGATCACCTCGCGCACCGGGATGAAGCGGCGCCACGTTTCGGCGCCCAATGAAGCGACGAGCGATCTTGCCCTCGCGGCTGCTCGCCACGCACTAGAGTCTGCCTCGCTGCGGGCGGATGAGATCGACTGCTTCATCGTCTCCACGGTTACTCCGGATTATCCATTTCCCGCGACGGCTTGCATCGTCGCATCCAAACTCGGCGCCCAGAACAAGGCCGCGTTCGATATCGAAATTGCCTGCAGCGGTTTCATCTATGGTTTGACGGTGGCGGCAAGCCTGATCCGCAGCGGCGTCTATAAGCGCGTCATGCTCATTGGCGCGGAAACGCTCACAAAAATCGTGAACAAAAAAGACCGCGCAACCGCGATTTTGTTTGGTGATGGAGCAGGCGCGGTGATTCTCGAGAGCTCGCAAGAAGATTCATTCTTGTCCAGCGAGTTGGGATCGGACGGCAGCCGCCCAGAGATCCTCCGCGTTCAAGCCGGCGGCTCGCGCTATGCACTCGATCCCCTGCGCTACGATATGGGCGAGCAGTTCATTTATATGGAAGGCCGTGAAGTCTTCAAGTTTGCGGTCACCAAGATGATCGATGCCACCGAGACGGCACTCTCCAAAGCCAACCTTACCCACTCGGACCTCGATTTTCTCATTCCGCATCAGGCCAATAAACGCATCATCGATGCGGCGGCGAAATACTTGGACATGCCCTCTGAGAAAGTCCTAATCAATATTCACGAGTACGGAAATACGTCGGCTGCGTCGATTCCGATCGCGCTTTCCGAGGCCGTTAGAAGTAAGAAAATTAAAGCCGGCGATATCATCGTGTTTGTCGGTTTTGGCGGCGGCTTGTCGTGGGGCGCAGTCACCTGGAGATGGGCCGCATGAGCGAACGCCCGCGCGTGGCTGCCGTTTTTCCGGGGCAAGGGTCGCAAGCAGTGGGCATGGGCGGCGATATCGCGCGCAAGAGCCCGGCTGCTAAAGCACTCTTCGATCGTGCAAATGAAATTGTCGGGTACGATCTCTTTGGGCTCATGCAAAACGGGCCTGAAGAAAAATTGCGCGAGACGCAGTTCTCGCAGCCGGCAATATTCGTCGTCAATCTGGCGCTGCACGAGGCTGTGCGCGAAACCATTAACGTCGTCGCGAGCGCGGGACACTCGTTCGGCGAGTTTTGCAGTCTGACGATTGCGGGTGCCATCTCCTTCGAAGACGCGCTGCGGGTCGTTGACGAACGCGGGAAAGCCATGCAGTTGGCGGCCGAAAAAGCACAAGGCGGCATGGCGGCGGTCATCGGCTTCGATGCGCAACAGATTCGCGCGATCGTCGAAGCCACGAAGTCGCGCGGCGGATTGCGGCTTCAACTTGCCAACTTTAATTCGCCGGCGCAGATCGTCATCAGCGGCGACTCCGAAGCCGTGCGCATGGCAGGCGATGCGATGCTGGAAGCGGGGGCCAAACGCGTCGTTCCTCTCAACGTCTCGGGCGCGTGGCACAGTGCTTTGATGCAGCCGGCAATCGAGCGCTTCGCGCTGGCTGTCAATTCCGCCGCTTTCTGCGTGCCGCAGATTACGGTGATTTCGAATGTGGACGCACGTCCGTACAGCAGCGTCGAGCAAATCAAACACAATCTCATACGTTCGATTACGGAAGAAGTGCGCTGGCACGAAACGGCCATCCGCCTTTTGGAAGAAAAACTCGATCTCGTTGCGGAGTTCGGCGCGAATCCGGTCCTCGGACCGCTCATACGCCGGCTGCCCGACGCGCCCGACGTCGTCAATGTCAGCGATGCAGCGGGCGTCGAGAAGTTACAAAAAAAAATGATGGCACTGGATGAAACGGCCACCGTATGAAGTTTGATGGAAGAGTAGCATTCATAACCGGCGCGAGCCGCGGCATCGGTCGTGCGATTGCGACGGACTTCACATCGCGCGGTGCAGATGTTGTCCTGGTTGGACGCGATCGCTCCGCGCTGGAAGAGACAGCCGCCGCGTGCGCGCAAGCACGCGCGGGTGCACGAGCGCACATCATCACGGCAGATGTCGCGGACGGTGAGGCCGTCGCGGGCGCCGTCGACGAAGCGGTCGAGGAACTCGGCAAGATCGATTTTGCAATTGCGAACGCCGGCCAATCGGTCGACTCGCTCTTAATGCGCCTGAAGCCGGACGCCCTCGATCACATGCTTTCGGTCAATTTGAAGTCGGCTTTTTACCTTTGTAGCGCCGTTTCGCGACCCATGATGAAGGCCCGCTACGGTTCGATCGTCCTCATGAGCAGCATCGTCGGTCTTACGGGAAATGTGGGGCAGTCGGCGTATGCCGCATCAAAAGCCGGCCTGCTCGCCCTCGCCAAGTCTCTAGCAAAGGAATTGGGGTCACGGAACATAAGAGTCAACGCCGTCGCTCCGGGATTCATCGAGACCGCAATGACCGAAAAAATGCCGGCGCAAGCACGTGAATATTTTCTCAAGTCGACGGCCTTAGGACGCGCAGGCAAGCCGGAAGACGTGAGCGGAGTCGTAAGTTTTCTTTGCTCGGAAGCCGCTGGATATATGACGGGCCAGACGCTCGTTGTCGACGGCGGCGTTTTGATGTAAACCGCACCAATACTGTAGGAGACGAAATGTCAACAACGTTCGATAAAGTCAAGAAGATCATCGTCGAGCAGCTTGGAGTCGATGAAGAAGAAGTAACGCCCGAAGCGTCGATTACCGATGATCTCGGTGCCGACTCGCTCGATCAGGTGGAACTGGTCATGGCCTTCGAGACGGAGTTCAACATCGATATTCCGGATGAAGAAGCCGAAAAAATCAAAACCGTCGGTGACGCAGTCTCGCGCATCGACTCAACCGCAGTAAAGGAATGACG
>JACRUB010000022.1 GCA_014305015.1 Vulcanimicrobiota bacterium
TTGGACTACGGGATGCTCAAACCCGATCGTACGAGCCACGTACGGCGCGGTGTCGGGATCGCCTCAGGTATCAAAAACGTCGGCTATTCGTTCGGATTTCCCGAACAAGCGACTGCGACTGTCGAATTGTACGGCAACGGAAGCATTGAACGCGCCGTTGTTCGAATCGGAGCAGCCGACGTCGGGCAAGGGGCGCATCTCGTGTTACGCCAGATCGCGGCCGAAACGCTGAACATCGGGTTTGAATGCGTGCAGATTATTACAGACGACAGTTCGCAAGCGCCCAACGCCGGCAGCGCCTCCGCTTCGCGCATGACGCTCATGGGCGGCCGTGCCGTCAAGGACGCATCGGAGGCAGCCAAAGAGAAATTTCCGGGTCCCGATGCAAAGGCGACCGTGAAGTTCATGCCGAGCGCAACGACGGCGCTCGATCCGCAAACCGGCGCCGGCCGTCCCAACTATTCGTATGGCTACGTCTCGCAAGCGGTGGAAGTGGAAGTCGATACGCGCACCGGCCTGGTGCAAATTCTCAAGATCATCAGCGCGCATGATGTCGGTAAGATCATCAACCCCCAACAAGTTGAAGGGCAGATCGAAGGCTGCCTCGCACAAGCTGTCGGCTATACGCTCACCGAGCATCTGCAATCGCGCGACGGAAAAATTCTCACGCCGTACTTAAGCACCTATCTCTTGCCGACGACCCTCGACATGCCGACCGAGGTGCACTCGGTGTTGCTCGAATCTGCCGATCCTGAAGGGCCATTCGGCGCGCGCGGCGTTGCCGAAATGCCGCTCGTTCCGTTCGCCGCCGCAGTCGCAGCCGCTATTTATGATGCGACGGGAGGCTGGGTTTCAGAACTGCCAATGACTCCGGAGCGGGTTTTGGCAGCGATCAAATGATGCACAACCTCGTCGCAATAGCTGTAATAGCTTCTGCTAAGCAGGTTCGGGTTTGTGCGCCCAATGCCATCACCGTCGGGTGCAACTACAGTCGCTCGCAGAAAAGCTGTGAGCGCTATCCGTTTCTGATCAATTACGCCGCCCCTGAGTATCCGGAAATAGCACGCGAGGCGCATCTTGCTGCGGCAACCGTTGTGGTCAGGGTCACGATCGCGCCAAATAATACCGTTACCGCAATCAAGGTTGTCAATTCCAGTGGAAGTTCGGTTTTGGATCGAGCTGCCATCACGGTCGCCCGAAAGTCAACCTTTGGTGCAGCCATTCATCACTGCAAGCGAGTGCAATCTTCTCCAACGATGCGGATTGACTTGGATCCCGAGCAGTAGTTACAAAAAAAGGGGATCAGTGTAGCTCGTCGCGCACCATCGCGCGTGCGATTTGATTGTGGCGTTCAATCAGCTTCGGGAGATTGACGTCGACGAAGTTGCCACCGGAAATGCGCACGCGTCCGTCGATCATATTGAAATCCACGTTGCCGGGACGGCAGAAGATGAGCGATGCAAGCGGATCGTGTACCGCGCCGCCCGCGAGTCCCAGTGCATCGGTGCGATAGCCGACGATGTCGGCAGCCATCCCCGGTGCGAGCATGCCGATGTCATCGCGTCCGAGCACTTGCGCGCCGCCGCGTGTGCCGATCCAAAGCACGTCGCGCGCTGTGACTGCCGATGGATTCCCGCCGACCCGCTGGATGAGCAGCGCTTGGCGCGCTTCCTCGAGCATGGCGGAAGAATCGTTGGAAGCGGAGCCGTCGACGCCGAGTCCCACGCGTGCGCCGGCTTTGCGCAGGGCCGGCACGGGTGAAATGCCGGAACCCAGGCGCATGTTGGAGCTCGGGCAGTGCGCCGTGCCGGTGCGTGTCGCGCCGAACATGGCAACGTCTTGCTCCGAGAGATGGACGGCGTGCGCGTGCCACACATCCGTGCCGGTCCATCCTAAGCTCGATGCGTAGTCGGCCGGGCGTTTACCAAACTGGGCGACGCAAAATGCTTCTTCATCGAACGTTTCGGCCAAATGCGTGTGCGAGTGCACCTGGTGTGCGCGCGCCAACTTGATACTTTCGCGCATAAGATCGCCCGAGACGGAAAAGGGCGAACACGGCGCGAGCACGATCCGCAGCATCGCATAGCGCTGCGGGTCATGATATGATTCGATTACCCGCTGCGAATCTTTGAGAATCGCAGCCTCGTCTTCAACAACCGAATCGGGCGGCAGGCCGCCTTTTGATTGTCCGAGCGACATCGAACCGCGTGAGGCGTGAAAGCGCATGCCCATCGCTTTTGCGCCTTCGATTTGATCGTCGACACGCGCGCCGTGCGGCCATACATACCCATGGTCGAAGGCGGTCGTGCAACCGGTGAGCATGAGTTCGGCCATCGCGATCTGCGTGGAGATACGGATTGCTTCGGGATTCATGCGCGCCCAGAGCGGATAGAGCGTCTTGAGCCACTCGAAGAGTCCCGCATCTTGCGGTCCGGGCACGTTACGCGTGAGCGTTTGATAGAAATGATGGTGCGTGTTGATGAGGCCCGGAATCAGGATGAGTTTGCTTGCATCGATGATGGTATCGGCGGTTTGCGGCACGTCGGCGGCCGTTCCGATCTTCTCAATGACGTTACCGCGAATGAAGATTGAGCCATCTTGATAGCGGGTCTGCGCGTCGTCAAAGGTACCGATGAATGCGGCGTTGCGAATCAGTGTCGTCGACATTTAGAAGGCCCTTATTAGCACGACACCGCCCACCAGCAGCGCAACGCCGAGTACCCGTAGCGGCGAGATGTGATGCACTTCAAAGCCGAAGAGCCCGAATTGATCGATAATGAGTGAGTTGAGCATTTGTCCCGCGACTACCAAACTAAAGAGCACGGCCGGCCCGATCTTGGGTGCCACCACAATTGCAACCACGATGTAGATAACGCCGACCACGCCGCCTAGCCACACCCACCAGGGAGCGGTTGCGATTTGCAGTGGGCTCGGCAGCGGTTGGCGCAAGAGCACTACATAGACGCCGAGTGTCAGCGCTCCGACCAAGAACGAAATGAAAGCCGCGCTCATCGGGCTGCCGGTCATAATGCGCAGTTGATTGTTCATGCCGAGCTGCACGGGCAGACCCGCGCCGGCCAAAATCGCAAGCAACAGATAGATGAGATACATTCTGCTGTAAGCTTGAATTGGGTAGCCGGAATTACCTATCTTCTGTTTGACGTATCACGATAAGCATGTTACGATATACAGGTGATAAGGTCGTTCAAAGATAGGGATACCGAGCGACTCCACGATCGGCAGCAGGTTGCGAAGTTTGCCTCGTTCGAGCGGGTTGCCAGGAGAAAGCTTGCTCAAATCGATGCGGCGTTATCTCTGCGCGATCTCAGCGCCCCCGGCAATAAATTAGAGAAACTGACAAAAGAGCGCAAGGGGCAATACGCTATTCGAATCAACGATAAATACCGTCTCTGTTTCGTGTGGGAGCCAGATGGAGTACACGACGTGGAGATTACCGATTACCACTGATCTCACAGTGGAGAAGTCAAAGTGCGACATGAAAAGGCTAACACCAATTCACCCTGGTGAAATTTTAAAAGAAGATTTTCTTGAACCAATGAAGCTGAGCGGCAATCGCCTTGCGATGGATCTGCACGTGCCGGGGACGAGGATAAACGACATTCTCAACAGCAAGCGTGGCATCACGGCTGATACCGCTCTGCGCCTAGCTCGGTATTTTGGAACGTCGGCTGAATTTTGGATGCATCTGCAATCGCAATATGACCTTCAGGTTCAGGCCGACCAACACGCTGAAACGATAAAGAGTCAGGTGAGCCCCTCGAAAGAATTTGCGGCACGTGCCTAAACAGTATCCGCGCGATATGATCGGCTATGG
>JACRUB010000076.1 GCA_014305015.1 Vulcanimicrobiota bacterium
TCCCAGGTGGCACCTGTTTTCGAGTGACTTTCCCGCGCCTGGTCGATTCTGTCATCGAAATCCAATGATGCTTTCGAACTGCCATTCGTACAATAAGGTGATGATAGGCGGGTTGGGGCTGGTTTTGGCATTCGTGGGCGGGGTTTCGGGGACAGCGGTCGCCGAGCTGCCGACCTATGCCGTCGGCAATTCCGCCGTAGTCAACGTTGCAATCGGCAACGCGAACGTCACCATTAAGACGTGGGACCGCCAAGAAGTACAGACCGGCTCGACTGTCCCGCTAACTGTCGTTCGCTTCGGAAGCCAGGCGGTCGCAAAGAATCTTCCGCGTCAAATGGACGTGCTTTCCGGCACAATCCAAACGCAGCGCGGTCCGCTCACGCTTCCGGCGGAAACGTTCCCTCTATCATCAGTTGGAACGGGCGAGCACGACGGCCTGACGATCAAAGGCAACGGCGGCGATGCAACCATCTTGATTCCGCAATCTACCGCGCTCGTTCTCGTGCACGCCGGGAAGGGTCGCATTACGCTGCAAGACTATCGCAGCGGGACGTTCTTCGTGCAACTCCACGACGGGTATGTCCATCTACAAAACATGGGAGGCGATGGATTCGTGCAAGTCTTGCGCGGGCCGATCGTCGCGCAAGATTCGTCATTCACGCGTCTGCGTGTGCGCAATATTGCGGGCCCCGGCATCGCGTTCGAGCGGTGCAGCGCGCGTCAAATTCAAGTCTCTACCACGCTTGGTCAGATCCTGTACGATAACGGCTCCTTCGACCCCGGATTCGCGCGCTTTGAATCGCAATATGGGCGGGTCGCCATCGGCGTCGGCAATGGAAACGCGCAAATCGGCGCGCACAGCGAGACCGGGCGCATCTTCACCAATTTCGGCCGGCACGCAAACTTCGGCGGAACGGCAAACGATGCGACGGCCTCGGTCGGCAACAACGGCCCGATGGTGAACGTCTCCGCCGGCGGCGGCGTGTTTTTGTACGACGGCTCCATCAAGACACGCTCAAACAAGGGCGGTACTTGGCAACAGTTCGGCGACGCACTCGGACGAAGGGCCGAGCGACGCCCGCAAGCAAGTCCGACTCGGGCACCTGGGTTTCCTGCGCCGCGTCGCGGACGCGGACGGCCTCCCGGCGTGCGCGGGTAGCTCGCTAGAGCAGAAACTTTCGCATCACCGCGTGATCTATTTTCCACGTGTGCTGCGGCAGCACGGCTTCTTCTTTGTAGCCGCACGCTTCTAAAAAGGTCTGCGCGGCGCTGTGGTGCGGCACTTGGATCGTCATCTTGTGGCAGTTGTAATAGTTGCCGATCTCTTCGAGCGCCGCCAACAGACCGCGGCCGATGTCATTGCGGCGCGCTTGCGGCCGCACGATGACGAATTCGATGTGCGCCAGTGAGGCTGCAATCAGTACACGAGCTGCACCAAGAATCGACTCCCCCTCCATCGCCGCCACGTCATAGCTCTGCTCGTGCCAGACGACCGAAAAATTCCAGAGGGTCGTGCGCGCTTCACGCTGCGTTTCCCGAAAGAAGCTCTTTACACGGTCGTCGGAAACCCGAACGATTTCAACCGGCAACGGCAGCGACCTCGGTCTCAACGTCCAAGAGCAGCCCATCACGAGCCGCGATCACGCGGATGCCGTGACTATCTTCGAGCTCGGCGCACAGCCGTTCGGGGTTTTGTTCGAGCATCTTCGTACCGAAGTGTGAGAGCACGGCTACCTTCGGGCGCACACCGCCGATCAGACGCCGCGCATCATCAAACGTGAGATGATCTACGTCCATCGAGTCACGGTAGCGCAAAATATTCATAATCAAGACATCGGGAGCGTGCGACGCATAGTCTTCAATTAGCGCTTCGAAAAATCGCCCACATGGAAGATACGAAACGGTCCGGCCGGCGTGGCGAAAGTGCAAGCCGTGTGTTTCCACTGAATGAATGTGCTTGATGGAGCTACGAATTTCAACTTCGCCGATGCGATAAGGCTCGCTTTGCTCGCGGAGCACTTCAATGCGCTCGACGAACTCTTGCACGTATGGAAAGACCACCGGCTCGCCATGCATCGCGTCGTGCGGCGCGAACAGTGTTCCGCGCTTGCGAAAGCCCCCGTGCGTCATCGCCTCGATCATGATGTTGATATCGTTGCTATGATCGAGGTGTTTGTGCGAGAGCACGAGCGCATCGAGCTCGCCGGGTACGCACGGCGGAACGTTTGAGAGCGCGCGCACGAGCGCGCCCGGGCCGGGATCAACGTGAATCTGCGTCTGGCCGAAGCGCATCCACATTCCGCCGGATGAGCGGATCTGCCGGGCGACGACGAAGCGCGCGCCGCCCGTGCCCAAAAATAAGATGCTACTGCTCATGCGCTGCGACTTCCGAGCCAGTTGAGGATGAGCGGAAAAAGTTGCGCCTTGGCGGCCTTGCCCGCAACCATCCCGATGTGGCCGCCGCCGACTTCCTGGTAGGTGATGTCGCGCGAACCGATTGCATATTGCAAAGCGCGCGAAGAAGCGGCCGGCACAATCGCATCACCCGGCGCTGCAACGATCAGGGCGGCGGCTTTAATGTTCCGTGCATCGATCTTGCGGCCGCCAATGCGAATTTGCCGCGACATTAAACTATTCGCTTGATAGAAGTGCTCGATCCATTCGCGCGCGGCTTTGCCGGGGAAGGCGGTCCAATCATTCGCCCAGCGATCCATTGCGCGAAACGATGCGACGGCTTCGCTATTGCGGTAGCTTCCCGAAAAGGCGACCGCAGCGCGCATTTTCGCGGTCGGGCGCAACATGGTGAATACCGTTTCAACCAAGTTCGCCGGCACATTGCCGAAGACTTCGGTAATGCGGTCAATCTCCAAATATTGCTCCTTGCACCATTTGGCGAGGATACCGCCTTCGGCAAAATCGTACGGCGCCGCGAGCGTGATGAGATTGTTCGCTTTTGAAAGCTTGCGGTAACCGCTCCAAAGAACGGCGAGCGTTCCGCCCATGCAGTAGCCGAGCACGCTCAGCTGCTTCGACTCACTTAAGTCTCGAACGCGCTCGACGATGGCATCGATGTATTCTAAGATGATGGCCTCAAGCGAGAGCCCCGCATCTTCATCGCCGGGAAGGCCCCAATCGACCAGATAGACATCGTAGCCCGCTTGCGTGAGCGCGGTTGCAAGGGACGCGTTTTTTGTCAGGTCGAGAATGTACGAGCGGCTGATCAATGCGGGGATCATCAGCACCGGCTTTGCAAATACGCGCTGCGAATCAAACCGCAAGAGCGTCATCTTGCGATGTTGCATGACGATTTCGTAGGGAGTAACTCCAAAGTAGGTCGAGGCGAGTTGCGCCGGAGCGATCATTTGGTCTTCCAGGTATCTCGCCGGATCACGTAACGCACGGTGGGCCACTTCTCTTCGAGGAGAAATTCACAGTCGAAAGACATGCCGCTCTTTTCCATTACGCGCCGCGACGCGATGTTGCTGGGCTCTGCGTTTGCAATAATCACATCGAGGTTCAAATTTTCGAAACCAACCTGAAGCACTGCGGCGCACATTTCGCTTGCATACCCTCGTCCCCAATACTCAGGGCGCACGATATAGCCGGTTTCGATTTCGTTATCCGTGCGAGCCGGAAAGAGGCCCGCGTGACCGGCCGCTTCGCCTGAGTGCTCCCGAAAGACCCACATCCCAAAGCCCGCTTTTTTCCAACAATCAATCCACCGCATGAGGCGCGCGCTAGATTCTGCTGCCGTGTAGGTTTGGCCGAAAAGCGTTTTCTGCACTTCGGGGTCGCGATCGATCGCCAGTACATAAGGAAGGTCG
>JACRUB010000195.1 GCA_014305015.1 Vulcanimicrobiota bacterium
TGCAAACGCTGCTGACGTGGATCGACCAAACTTTTCCGGCAGATGACGACCACGCATTCGTCGCGCAGATTCACGACGTGGATTTGTTGCTGCGCACCGAGTGGAATGCCGAAGTTCCCGCCCAGCTCAACGAAGAGACGGTGCTCAATCTTGAGGACATCCCGCCGGAAATTGCCGACGCTCTCGCGCATGCGGCGGCCAGCATCGTACAATGCGGCGTTTGCCGGCGGCTCTGCGTGAAGGATGAATTTGCGTGGAACGACCGGCAGCTTTGTGCATGGGATTACCACAGTTCCGTTTTCGGAAAGCGCGGGCCCTGGCGCAATGGTGCCTACGAAGACCGGCTTTTCCAGACCCTTCCAAAGCCTGCGTACGTGGCGCCGCCGCTGCTCGATGAGCTTAAGGTTGAAGTCATACTCGCGACCGGCGCAATTGACGAGACGCTTGCGCGCTGCATCGTCAATCAAGTTTTGGATGCGGACGCGCAACGCGCACACCTTGCCGTCAAAACGGATGGAAGCTATACAATCCTACGAGAGCGCTCTGATTGAACAACCGCACCATCGCGCAGGTCGGAGCCCTGTTCTTCGTTCTCTTTGGAATCTTGATCGCGCGCCAGCTCTACATGCAAGTCGTCGCGGGTCCGTCGATCGCAGCCAAGCCGTATAATCCGCGCCACGCGCTGCTCGACCAACACCGCGGCCGCATTCTTGCAAGCGACGGAAGCGTGCTTGCCGAGACGATACATGGTAAGCGTGTTTATTACTACGGTCCGGCGCTGGCGCAGACAGTCGGCTACGTCTCGCAGCGCTATGGAACCTCGGGAATTGAAGACGCTTATGACGCGGCGCTCACACCGCCGGATGCGACCGGCGACCTGGTTGCGCAGGCGGGCCAAGTAACGCAAGCCTTCAGCGGTAAGAGCGCCGAGCCGCGTGGCGCAGATGTTGTGACGACGCTCAACGTTACGATCCAGCAAGCGCTGTACGCGCGCCTGGCGCAACACGCGCGCGGCGCAGGGGTGGTGCTCGATCCGCGAACCGGAGCGGTGCTCGCCATCGCAAGCGTTCCGACCTACGATCCGAACGCCATCGATACGATCTTTGCCGCCCTTACGACCGCACCGCACAGTCCGCTGATCAATCGTGCGACAGGCGGCCTCTATCCGCCCGGTTCGACCTTCAAAGTTTTCACCGCGGCGGCGGCACTCGATAGCGGTACCGTCACTATGGATTCACAGTTCAACGATCCCGGCTATTTTACGATCGGCAACTACACGGTTCACGACGACGAGGGCGAGGTCTTGGGAGCGCTCGATCTGACCGGCGCTTTTGCCAAATCAAGCAACGTCGACTTTGCCCAAATTGCGTTGAAGATGGGTGTAGATACATTCTATACCTATGTGCAGCGGTGGGGACTCGGGCAGTCGCTCGACTTCCAGCTCCCTGCCGAACGCGATCGTCTGCCCGATAAGAGTGCGGTTTACCCCGGCATCCTCGCCCAGATGGGATTCGGGCAGGCAAGCCTGCTGGTCTCGCCGCTTCGAATGGCCCTGATCGCTTCGACCATTGCAAATGCAGGCGCCGAACCGCGTCCGTACATCGTACGCCAGCTCAACAAGGCGGGCTCGGCCAGTAGTTTTGGGCCGGCCCAACTTACGCAGCCCATTTCGACGGATACCGCGCAAAACGTGAAGAACATGATGATCGCGGTGGTAAAAGAAGGCACAGGTACAAGCGCGGCCCTCGCGGATGTGACGGTCGCGGGCAAGACCGGAACGGCTACGAATCCGGCGGGCCAGGCACATTCCTGGTTCATTTGCTTTGCCCCGGCCGATGTTCCGCGCGTCGCGGTTGCAATTGTGGTCGAGAATGCGGGTTACGGCGCGGCAGTTGCGGCGCCGATTGCGCGTGACGTGATGCGCGTTGCTCTCCGGGCAATTAAATGATCGAGCAAACCTTTAATAACCGTTACCGGCTCGATAGCAAGCTCGGCGAAGGCGGCATGGCGATGGTGTATTGCGGAACCGATACGCTGCTGCGCCGGCGCGTCGCCATCAAAGTGTTACGGTCGCAATATGCCGCCGACGATGAGTTTGTACGCCGTTTCTATCAAGAAGCCGAATCTGCCGCGCGCCTCTCACATCCCAATATCGTCAACACATACGACGTCGGCCGGGAAGGTGAGGTGTACTACATCGTCATGGAGCTCGTGGATGGACCCACGCTCGCGGACCTCATCTCTTCCGACGGCAAAATTCCCGAGCCCGTTGCAATCGATTATGCAATTCAAATCTGCAACGGTCTTGCGTATGCTCACCGCTCGGGACTCTTGCACCGTGATATCAAGCCCGCAAATATTCTGCTAACCAAAGACGACGTTGTAAAGCTCTCGGACTTCGGTATTGCGCGCGCGGTCTCGAAGCAGACGATGGCGATGACCAAACCCGGCCTCGTTATGGGCAGTGTCTTTTATCTTTCGCCCGAGCAAGCACAGGGTCACGAACTGCACGAAACTTCGGATCTCTACAGCCTCGGCGTGGTTCTCTATCAAATGTTGACGGGCAAACTGCCGTATAGCGGCGAGTCGCCGGTGACCGTTGCGCTCAAGCACATTAGCGACCCCGTGCCGACCATCAATACCGGCTCGCTCGATGTCAGTCCGGCGCTGGCCGC
Organism: Vulcanimicrobiota bacterium; assembly: GCA_014305015.1. Classification (GTDB taxonomy): domain Bacteria; phylum Vulcanimicrobiota; class Vulcanimicrobiia; order Vulcanimicrobiales; family Vulcanimicrobiaceae; genus JACRUB01. The sequence continues at coordinate 2,676 of JACRUB010000195.1, forward strand.
GATCGTGAATCGTTTGCTCCAGAAGGGCCCCTCCCACCGCTTCCAATCCGCAAGCGAAGTCGCGACGGCGCTGCGCGAGGCACGCGAACGGCCAACCTTTGCGGCATATCCGGAAATGAATGATGCGCCTACCACAATGTTCGGGGCCGTACAAGTTCCGCAACCTCCGCCCCGGCCCTCGCGACATCCGGACCGCTCGATTTCCTACACAAGCGTGACGGACGATGAAGAACGAGGGGAACGCTCGCGCACCGCAACCATTTTCTTTGTTGCTCTCGCACTGCTCGCCGCGACAGCCGCCGGTTACCTGTTTTTCGGGCGCGGTATCGACAAGATTATCGCGGCTCCCGTGAAGATTGGAAACTATGCCGGCCTTGGCGACGCTCAGGCACAACAGCGCATCGTCAACCTCGGGCTTGGCGCGCATATTACGCTGACGCCCAGCGAAACAGTGCCGTCCAATCATGTGATCTCGCAGCGGCCGAGCGCTGGCAGTTCGATCGCGAAGGGAACGACGGTCGAACTTGTGGTGAGTAGCGGTTTGCCGACCATCGGGTTACGGGACGTTCGCGGGTATACTTCGGACGATGCCGCACGGCTCTTGGAAGAAGACAAATTCAAATCGACCATTAAAGAGAAGTACGACAAGTCGACTAAAGGCAACGTTATCGATCAGTCTCCCAAACCAGGATCGAATCTGCGCGAGGGCTCGACGGTAACGCTTGTTGTTTCCCGAGGCTCGCAGCTCATTACGGTACCCGACCTCATTGCGCAGGATGCGGCTGCAGCCACGAAGATTCTCGCAAAATTGGGACTCAAGCTCAATATCGATCATAAAGAGCCGAGCGATAGCGCAGCGCCTGGTGAGATCACGAAGCAAGATATCGCCAACGGCACAATGGTCGATCCGGGCACCGTCATTAACGTCGTCGTCAGTCAAGGCGCGACAGCCGCACAGGTGCCCTCGGTCAGCACGCTCGACTATAGGTCGGCCGTTGATACGCTCACGCAAGCCGGCTTCAAAGTTAAGACCGAATACAGCACGCAAAGAGATGCGAACGGCACGATCATTCAACAAGCGCCCGATCCGGATACACTGCTGCCGCGCGGCTCAGCCGTGACCATCACGCTCTCGGTACCCGGCGA
>JACRUB010000009.1 GCA_014305015.1 Vulcanimicrobiota bacterium
CTTGCGCGGGCGCGCCAGCGACGTCGAGTGTAGCGAGTGCGACGTCGGTGTCGATATCGCTGGGAAGTTTTGCCCAGATGCCGCTCTGGAACAGAATCGCTTTTCCACGAACCCAAATGCGCCCGGTCGTAACGTCGATCTCGGTGATTGCTTCGAGCATCAAAGGCGTGAGCGTGAGCGAAACGAGCGAGGCAATGCGATCGCCCGCTTGAATGCCGGCCTTGCCGCGCAGATGCTCGCCCACTTTGAGAACACGGCCGACGAACATCCCGCCGCTGCCGGTAACCGGGTTGTGCTGCTTGCCGCGCTCTTTAACGGTTGCAAGAATATGCTTTGCAATGTTGTCTTTGTCGCCGCCGCACGCTTCGTTGATTTGACGGAACGACGCGGAGTCGATATTGAGAGTCTCAACATCGCACAAGATTTCATTTTCGAACGCAATCGGGGTGTTGTCGATTTTGTGCGCGTTTTGCGGAAGGGAGCCCGCGGGCTCGATCACGCGGTGGCTTCCGAGCCGGTCTAGTTTACGATCGAACACAACACTCACCGAACCGAAATCCCCCCGCGCTCAAACGGCGTCGAGAGCACGATCGTCGTTTTCGTACGCGCCATCCCTTTGACGGATTTCAAGCGCGAAAGCAGTTCATCCAGATGCGCGGTCGAGCGCGTCATGACTTTGAGAACAAACGATTCCTCGCCCGCAACGCTGTGCACTTCGGCGACTTCTGGAAAGTCTGCCAGTGTTCGCGTGAAATCATCGTAGTTGCAATCGGGAGCCGTAAAGCAACTCACGAGCGCGCTGAGTCCCAGGCCTAAGCGGCGCCCGTCGAGTTGCGCTGCGTAGCCGCGTACGAACCCGCGGCCCTCGAGCCGTTTGACCCGGTCGTGAACCGCGGGGGCTTTGAGTCCGACCAGAACACCAAGCTCCGCAAAGGTTGAACGCGCGTTGCGTTGGAGCGCATCGAGCAGCCGCAGGTCAAGTTCATCCAGTTCGTCTGTTTCCAGTACCATATTCGCCTAAAGTGCTGTAGTACCCAAGAATCTTTCGGGGCACTCAGCATATCACGCCCGTTTCATTCGGTGCAAGCCCGGCCGTCGCAAGGTTTGGGCCGCCAGCCGCCAAAGGCGCAGGAGTGAAGCGATTTTTTGCGGTTTTGCTCCTCTGGGCCCTCGCTGGCGGGTGCTCCAAGACCGGCTCACCCGGCGAGCCGGTGAGTCCTCGCGAGCCTGGCAGCATCCGGTTCGACTTGGCGGCCGATCCCGCCAACCTCAATCCGCTCTTCGCTCACCAGGATGCCGCGTCGGTCGAGCTTCAAGTAGCGCGTCTCGCGTTTGAGCCGTTTATCGATCTCGACGAACACGGCCGCCCTCAGCCTGCCCTGCTGGCCCTGATTCCGAGCCGCAGCAACGGCGGCATCTCCGCCGACGGCCGCACGCTCACGTTTCATTTGCGCCCCGGTGTGAAATGGAGCGATGGGGTACCGGTGAGCGCCGCCGACGTGCTCTACACCCTCTCGGTCATTCTCGATAAAAAAAATCCGGTGCGTTCGCTTGCGGGTTATGAGTTGATCGACAAATCGAGCGCGCCGGATCCGCAGACTGTCGTCTTTCATTTAAAGAAGCCGTGGGCACCGGCGGTCCAAACGTTGTTTTCTTACGGCGTCACCTCGCAGTTCGTCTTACCAAAACACGTTCTTGAAAAACAAGGGCCACTCGCAACCGCGGCGTTTAATGCCGGCCCTAACGTTGGTGATGGGCCATTTTTGTTCAATGGTTGGAGACGTGGCGAAAAACTTTCGTACGTTACAAATCCGCACTACTGGCGCGGTGCACCGGCGGCCAAGCGTCTCGATATTCGCGTTATTCCCGATCCCTCGACCAACCTGACGCTCTTAGGCTCCGGTGAATTGGATTGGAATTTGATCGCGCCCGTGCAGCAAGCGAATTTGCTTAAGAACAAACAGATTCTCTACCGTGTCGTGCCGACCGCAACGATTGCCGGAATTGCAATAAATCTCAAGCATGCGCCGCTCGATGACTTGAGGATTCGTCGTGCAATTGCGATGTCGATCGACCGGCAAAGCATCAGCACGAAAATTACGCTCGGCAAGTATCCCGTCACCGACAGCGCGCAACCCAAGTTTTCGTGGGCATACGATCCGGCCGTTCATGAGCCGTCATACGATCCGCAAGGGGCGGATAAAATCCTCGATGACGCCGGCTGGAAACGCGGCACCGACGGCATGCGTGCAAAAGATGGTAAACTGCTTGCGTTCACCTACGTGCAATTTCCGGAAACCACGACGGGCGTGCGCGCCGCAACCGTTATTCAGAATGACCTGCGCCTACGCGGCATCGATATGCAAATCAAATCAATCAGCAACGCGCAACTGTTCTTGCCGTCGGCGCAAGGCGGAACGCTCGCAAGCGGCAACTACGACATGGCCTACGTCCCGTGGACGATGGGTGCCGACCCCGATGACAGTGCCCTCCTAGCATGCCACGGCGCCTCGAACTATATGCGTTATTGCAATCCGCTCGTTGATTCACTTGAAGAACAAGCACTCGCCTCAGGTGATCAGGCCCAGCGCAAGGCGCTGTACTCGCGGATTGCGCATCAAGTGGCCGCCGACGTTCCTATTATCTATCTCTTCAACGCGCAGTACATCTACGCATACCGCAGCACACTTCACGGCTACTATCCGAATGCATTCCTGCCGACGTGGAACGCCTTTGACTGGCGGACTTAGCGCCTAAAGTGCTTTCACTGCCGATGCCAATCCGTCCACCGAAGACTTGGCATCGCCAAAGAGCATAACGGTTTTCGGATCCTCATAAAGCGGATTGTCGATGCCGGCGAAGCCAGATCGCATGCTGCGCTTGAGCACGACAACGCTTCCCGCTTTGTCGACGTCCAGAATCGGCATCCCGTAAATAGGTGAACTCGTCACGTTGCGCGCTGCCGGATTGGTCACGTCGTTTGCACCAATCACGAGCGCAACGTCGGTCCGTCCAAATTCCGGATTGATATCCTCCATATCATACAGCGCCGGGTACGGGACGTTCGCTTCTGCAAGCAGCACGTTCATGTGGCCCGGCATGCGCCCGGCGACAGGATGAATTGCATATTTAACTTCGACGCCTTTTTTCTCAAGTTGATCCGCAAGCTCGCGCACGCTATGCTGCGCCTGAGCGACCGCCATGCCGTAACCGGGCACGATGATCACCTGGCGGGCGTAGGCGAGCATGGTTGCAACGTCGTCGACCGTTGCACTGCGCACGTTTTGGGGACCGCCGGAACCGGCGGCGGCTCCGTCATCCTTGCTCACCGCGCCAAAGGCGCCGAAAAGCACGTTCGTGAGCGACCGGTTCATCGCTTTCCCCATAAGAATCGTGAGCAAGGTACCGGATGCACCGACGAGCGCACCGCTGATGATCAAAACGTTATTGCCGAGTGCAAGTCCGGTAAGCGCGACGGCAAGGCCGGTAAATGAATTGAGAAGCGAGATGATGACCGGCATGTCGGCGCCGCCGATCGGTAAGACGAAGAGCACACCGAGCGCCAGTGCGAGTACCAGCATTCCGATAAACACGAGCACGGCACCTGATACAGCAAGACCGAGCAGCGGCGCAAGAACTCCCTGCGTGGCAATGAGCGTAATGCCGACCGCCACAACCAGCAGCAAAATCAAACCGTTGACGACTTGCTGACCCGGATACGTGATCGGACGGCCCGTCATGAGTTCTTGCAATTTTAGGAACGCGATGATGCTGCCCGCAAAACTGAGCGCCCCGATAATTGCGCTCAGAACA
>JACRUB010000136.1 GCA_014305015.1 Vulcanimicrobiota bacterium
ATCCGCATCGAGTCCCGATTTTTTCAAATAGTCCGTGACGACTTTGGACCCGGGAGCGAGGCTGGTCTTGACCCACGATTTGCGATCCAAGCCAAGCGCACGCGCTTTCTTCGCGACCAAGCCTGCGGCGAGCATCACCGCCGGATTCGAGGTGTTCGTACAACTCGTAATTGCGGCAATGACCACCGCGCCGTCGGCAACCTCCGTTCCCGGTCGTGCTGCAACGGCGGTTCCGCCGCCTTCATTCTCAAAGCGCTGTTCGCCGCCGGATTTTTTGTCACGGGCGGCCATCCATTCGTCCATTGCGAGCGCGAAGGTTGACTTGACGTCTTTGAGCGCAACGCGATCTTGCGGACGGCGCGGTCCGGCCAAGTTCGGCTCGACACTTGCGAGATCGAGCTCGAGCGTATCGGTGAACACAGGATCCTCCGTGTCGTTCGTGCGGAACATCCCTTGCGCTTTTGCGTATGCTTCGACCAACTCCACTTGCTCGGGAGCGCGGCCGGTCAGGCGCAAATAGTCAAGCGTCTGCGCATCGACCGGGAAGATTGCGCACGTCGATCCATATTCGGGCGACATGTTGCCGATCGTTACGCGGTCCGCCACGCCTAAGTTCGAGAGTCCCTTTCCGTAAAACTCAACGAATTTCCCGACCACGCCTTTTTTGCGCAGCATTTGCGTGACCGTCAGCACCAAATCGGTGGCGGTGACGCCTTCCTTGAGCTCGCCGTCGAGACGAAAGCCGATAACATCCGGCAGCAGCATCGTCACCGGTTGACCGAGCATCGCCGCTTCCGCTTCGATCCCGCCGACTCCCCATGCCAACACGCCGAGTCCGTTCACCATCGTGGTGTGCGAATCGGTGCCGACAACCGTATCAGGATAGGCGGAGTTCGTTTGCGCTTCGTGCGCAATGCCCGCGCCGCCGGCACCGAAGACGACGCGCGCTAAGAATTCAATGTTGACCTGATGCACGATACCGGTGCCAGGTGGTACAGCGCGGAAGCCATCAAGCGCGCCCTGTCCCCATTTGAGGAATGCATACCGCTCTTTGTTTCGTTCGAATTCGAGTTCGACGTTTTTTTCAAACGCATTCTTCTGCCCGAAGTAGTCGACTTGCACCGAGTGATCGATAACCAGCTCGACCGGCTGCAGCGGATTGATCGCTTTCGGATCGCCGCCCATATCGGCCATTGCGTCGCGCATTGCCGCGAGATCCACAACTGCGGGAACGCCGGTAAAATCTTGCAGCAGCACGCGCGCGGGGCGGAACGCAATCTCACGCTGATCCTTTGACTTCGGGTTCCATTTTGCAAGAAATTCAATGTCGGCTTTGTGAACCGTACGCTGATCTTCAAATCGCAACAAATTTTCCAGCAGCACTTTAAGCGAGTACGGAAGCCGCGATACGTTTTTGAATCCGGCATCCTCGAGCGCGCTCAGGCGATAGTATTTATAAGTACGACTGCCTGCGGTTAGCGTGTCCGCGGCACCAAAAGAGTTGCTTTGCTGCTGTTCTGTCATTCCAAGCTAATTCGAGGATCGCCGTTGCCGTAGCCTTCGATTTTCAACGCGGCTTGTGCCGACAAAAGTCTCCAGAGCGGATCGACGATGAGCGCACTGCGCCAGGGATTTAAGTCCAAGGCAGCCTCGAGTGCCGCACGATCCGGCGGAACCTCGCGGGCAATGCGTTCCAGTGCCGCGCGCGGCGCGAGCAAACTCGAGGGCAAATCGTTTTGCTGCGCAATCGCGGCGGCCAGCACGCTCATAATGGAGACCAGCCCTTCGCGCTGGTTTCCGAGTGGCCGGGACGGCCGCTGCGGTAACTCCGCTTCGGGAATCGCTTCGCCGGCTACGACCGCCTCCAGAATCGCATTGCCCAGCGATTTGCGCGTTCCGGCATCGAGACGGCGCAACTGTGCCAAGTCCTCAGGGTGCTTGGGGCGCATCGTCGCGAGACCGGCAAGCACATCGTCCGCCATAATGTACTTGAGCGGAAGATCGCGCTGACGCGCCATCTTCTCGCGCAAAATTGCGAGGTGGCTCAAGACGCCGAGTTCGCGCCGGCTCATGCGGTTCGCACCCGAAATTCGCATATACAATCGTCGCGGGTCGACGCGATATTTCGCCGGATCGGAGAGGGCTTGGTTTTCTTCGAGCGCCCATTCACAGCGCCCGTTCTTCTCTAGGCGCTCCCCCAGCGTATCGTGCATTTCTAATAAATGCGCAACGTCATCGATCAAGTATTCCAGTTGACCGGGCGAAAATGGCCGTGTACTCCAGTCACTAACCGTGTGCGATTTTTTCAAACGCACGCCAGTGAGGTCGCGAACGAGATCCGCAAGCGAGATGGCTAAGCCGTATCCACAGAACGACGCTGCGACTTGCGTGTCAAAAACATGCGGCGGCACCACATCAAAACGGTCTGCAAAAATCTTCAGATCGCTGCTGAGTGCATGACCGATGACGAGCGTTTCGGAAATGGCTATCGCAAGGGGACTAAGATCTGCAATCGCAAGCGGATCCACAATCGCCGCGCCATCGTCGAAGGCGATCTGCACCACCATCAGCCGTGCGGTGTACGAGCGCTCGTTGTGAAATTCCGTATCCAGGCCGATGCGCGGGGCAGCTCGAATGCGCGCGCACAGAGTTTCCAGTGTGCTAGTAGTCGTTACCATTTCTGCGTTCATGGTGTGAATGTCACGCGTGGTATTGGAGAGGCTTCCGGATGGTGGCGCTTGCGGAATTTATGCCGCTCGTAAAATTCGCGGCTGCGGGTGACGACCTTATGCTCGGATTCGTGAATGAACACCGTAACGCGGTCTCCGAAAATTGCGAGCAGCGTACAAATGGGAATCGCAATTGCACACATCGTCCAAACGTGGACCCACAACGGCACTTTAAAGGTCGCCGCCACGCTGGTCGCAAGCGTCCCGCCAAGGCCTGGGATGACACGGACCGAGAGCAAGAACGCCGGGGAGCCGACGCGGAAGCGCTTTGCCCAGGCGGGGAGGCGCTCGAGCGTCTTCTCGAGGTCGAGCAGATGCGAGGCGTGCTTATTGACGTAGTAGCCGAGGATAGCAGCAAACACAAGGCCGATGGCATTGACGACCGAGCCCCAAAGCGGACCGAACAACGAGCCGTTCATAATTGCAATGGCGTCGGTCACCGAAAAAGGCGCCGAGGCCACAAGCGCAAAGACTGCGATGGCAATCGGGTAGGCGACCCAGTGAATTGACGAAATATAGTGCTGGATTGCCGGCTGGTAGTGAATCACGAAGAATGCCAGGCCAAACGAGGCAAGCAGCATCGCGATTCCGCCAAGGCGGTTCATGAGGTTATCAAATGGAGATGCTCGCGCCGAAAATCATTATCACCGCTCTATGCGCCCTCGGGCTCTATGCCTCCGTCTTCATGTTTCGTAAGGCGCGGCTCGCCGAGGCGGGGGTCCTTGAGGAGCCGAGCGTCGTCCAGCAGCCGGCTGCGCGTCTTTTCGCCGGATTACCAAACGCGCTCTTCGGTATCTTCTACTACCTTGCGCTCGGGGTCGTAATCTGGCTCGCGCCCCAACTCTGTGCCGCGCTTGTGGCAGCCGCGGCGCTCGCCGCGCTTACGTCTCTCTACTTGGCGTACAGCCTGCTGTTTCGTACCCGCATGCCGTGCCCGTTTTGCTGGACGTCGCACGCAATCAATTGGATGCTTGTTTTGTTGCTGGCGTTCGAATGTAAATTCTTGTGACATCTTCAAAACTGCACTTGATTAGGGG
>JACRUB010000016.1 GCA_014305015.1 Vulcanimicrobiota bacterium
GCCTTCACGAATATGACGGTAGGGCAGTGTTTGCAGTGCGTCGACATGGCAAAAAACGGCAAGCGGATCCGAAAATCTCCCCGCAAGGTTCTTGCCACCCGGCAAATCCACACCAGTCTTGCCTCCGATGGACGCATCGACCATGGCTACGAGCGAGGTTGCGACATGCGCGAACGGAACGCCACGCATGTAAACGGAGGCAGCAAAACCGAAGAGATCGTTTGCGACACCGCCGCCGATGCCCAAAACAGCTGTGCCGCGATCGGCCCCCGCGCTCAGCATCGCTTCAAGGACCGATTCCAATGTGCCAAGCGTCTTGCGGCGTTCGCCAAGAGCGAACGGCAGAACGGCAACCCGGTGCGACACGCCGTCCGTCAGACGCCGGGCGTAATCCGCGACGCGCTCGTCGCACAATACGATAAAGCGCCCAAGCCGCTCGCGGAGGAAGTCGCGCAGCGGTTTGCGGATCGAGTAGTCAACAACGATGGGATAACCCAAATCGTCGTTTACGGTTACAGTGTGATCTTCTTCTTGTGCATCCACTCGACGATGTGATCCACGATCTGCGGCGTGCTCAACTCACCGGCTTCGATTGTCAAGTCCGCATGCGCATAAGCCGCCATGCGTTTTTCATAGAGGTCTTTGATGCGCGCGAGCGTTGGCTGCGGCCCGAGGACCGGCCGCACCCGCTGGCTGCGGCGCAAACGCCCCAGCACTTGCTCAGGGGGCACCTTGATAAAGATCCGGTACGTTCGCTTCTTCAGGAGTTTGAGACTCGGCTCGAACATTACCGCGCCGCCACCGAGAGCCATCACCGATGATTCGCTTTCGATGGAATGCGCAATCGCATCGTGTTCGAATTGCCGGAATGTTTCTTCGCCTTGATTATAGAAGACTTCGCTAATCGGACCGTGTTCGGAGACAATGACATCATCGATGTCGACGAACGGAACTTTGAGCTTGCGTGCCAGCCGTTTTCCCACTGTGGATTTTCCTGCGGCCATAAAGCCGACGAGCGCAAGATGGTTTCTCATCGTCCATGGGGCTTTCGGCGCGGCACGAGCGGGTCCCGTCCTTGCGATTTAGAGGCGGCTATTGAGGAATGCGAGGACTGCCCGAAACGCTACGGGCGCATGCAGTCCGTATGGAACATCCTCGAAAGCATGTTCGGTCCACGGCAATTCTAGGAACCGCACCTCATTGCCGCGCGCGCGCAGTTCACCTCGAAACTTCCACGCATACCGGATGTCGACAACGTGATCGCGCGTTCCGTAGATGAGTAAGGCAGGCGGCAACCCAGAACGCACCTGCATGATCGGTGACGCGGCGCGGTATGCGCTCGGAGCCTGCGGTGGCGTCGCGCCAAGATAGTCTGCAATGACTCCTCGCACGTCGATCGGGTCGGGTTGTGGAACAACGTAGTAGCCTTTGGCAAGGTCAATAGCACCGGAGAAACTCACGAGGGCACGGACGGGGGAGTGTGGTTCGAACGCAATCAACTCCGCGAGCTCACCGCCGGAGGAATGGCCGAGCACCGCGATGCGGCTTGGGTCCGCGTGATATTTTACCGCGTTTTGCCGGATCAAGGCGATCTCGCCGCGCACATCATCAAGCGCCGCCGGAAAATGATAGCGAGGTGCATGCCGGTACTCCAGCGCAAAAACCGCATAGCCTGCTCGTGCGAGCGTTTGGTTCAAAACGGCGTCATTCTTCGGCGAACCGCGCTGCCAGGCGCCGCCGTAGATCGCAAATACGATCGGTGCGGGGTCACCGGTTTGCGGCAAATACGCAAGAATCATTGCGTCCTCGTCTCCGAGCTTGACCGGAATCGAGACCGTGCGGACCGCGTGCATCCCGGTCTGCGGCTCAAGCGTGCTCGCCGCCGGCGATGTCCATAACGCCGCAATCGGGATCGTACAGAGAACGACGTTGAGGGCGGCGCATAGGGCACTCGCGCGCGCGAATCTGCCCTTGCGAAAGAACACGATGCCAAACAGCGCGCCGTTGATGATCCACAAGTAAGGGCTGAGCTCGATCGACGCCACCGTAAGGATAATCTGTAGCCCATTTGAGGGCGGAATGACGATCCAGATGCAGAGCAGCGTGAGCAGCAGCGCGGGGACTAGAAGCAAGTCCACCACACCCAGGCAGCGACTACAAACTGAATTGGTAACCGGATGATAAAGGCGACCGGCGGACCAACGTCGCGAAACAGTTCGGGACGCATCGCCATGTACACGTTCGCTGGAAACACTGCGATGAGCAACGCCAGCAATCCAATCCCGGCCGCCTTGCGCGTTTGCGGAAGCAACACACCGATGCCGCCCAAAACTTCGCAGACACCACTAATGTAAACGAGCAAGAGTGCGTGCGTCTCGAGTGGCGGCGGCATGATGTGCACGTAAAACGGCGTGCGCACAAAATGCATCAGTCCGGCCACGATGAAGCCGGCTGAAAGCAGATAGAGGAAAATAGCTCTGACAAGGATTTTCACAAGTTACACGCTCGTGGCGGCGGGTCGGCGGATATCTGTCCCTTGCGGATTCGCGTGCCCGCTTCGCTAGTTGTAGAGATACGGCGGGTGATTTCGTCAAAAAGTCGCTCCGGGAGGGCGCGGACTTCTGCCACCAACTCAACGACTCTGTAACCTATGCGGCTTATGCTCAATTGGGGTTCGTCCTTCGCAACTATTTCAGAGGTGCTCGTGCAGCTGATCAATGCTAAGCCGGACATCCTTCAAAATTGCGGCGAGGAGCCCGCGCGCTCCAAAGCCCGCAGGACCTCTGCGCCGGATAACGCCGGAAGACGCGTGCTCAAGATTGTTAGTTAGGCGGCGGGGATACTGATCGCCACGCTCTCCACGCGGGTCGCGCCGGCGTCGCTGGATGGGATGCCCTCGCCATGATCTCGGCGCGACAAAATACAAAGCTCGATCACTTCACGCGCGTTTGCAAGAGCTTCCTCGACGGTGTCACCTTGCGTGTGACCCGCAGGCAGCGCAGGTACGCTTACGATAAAGCCACCTTCTTCGGCCTCACCCGGCTCAAGCACGACTGTATAACGAAGCTCGTCCATCGGTGCCCAGTTCGCTGGCTCCCCAGTAACGACCCTGGCCAGAACAGCCGCATCTGGGCGCTGGACCGAGTGTGGCGCGTCCGCCAAGGCCCGGCCCCAAGCCCATGGAGATCTCAGCGCGTCCCGAGTATGGTAAGATCGGCTTGTCAGTTGGCCGGCTCTTATCAGAAGCGGGGCACCCGGAAACGGGTGCCTTTTTATTTGCGCATTCCGCGCATGATCTTGCCCTCGGTGTTGAGGTAGTAGTTCCTCGAATCGAACCGCGGCGCATCTGCAAACATTAAATAGAGATACTTGAAATTCTCCGAGAACGAATACGCGGGGAAATGATCGCCGAGCGTCATCGGCCTCGTCCGCACATCCTTAAGCGTTGTATAACCGTTCGGGACGCGGCAGTTTTTGCGTAGCGCCTCGAAATATTGATAGCCCGTCCGGCGGTACTTCTCATTGCCGGTCAAGAACCAGAGATCAAACGAAGAGTTCGGATATTCCGGGCGCATTCCGTACACGGGACTCGTGATCGACAGATCGCTCCAGTCGATCTCTTCGGGAATGAGTTCGTACTTGTTCAGAACGTCCGTCCACGAATCATAAAATGCTTCTCCAACTGCGCGATCGCCGCTCTTGGCCGCGAGTCCAGCGTAGAACGAGGAGAGTTCGGTAAGCACCGT
>JACRUB010000083.1 GCA_014305015.1 Vulcanimicrobiota bacterium
GCCTCAGGGAGTGGACTTCGTTCTCAAAGCGTTTCAGCGGATGAAGGGCGGCGAAATTTTCGTGCCGCGCATTCCCAGCGTGCGAGTCGTCGATTTGGCCGAATCGATGGCTCCGAAGGTTCCATTCAAACCCGTCGGGATTCGTCCCGGCGAGAAGTTACACGAGGCCATGTGCCCGCGCGACGAATCGCATTTAACCTTGCGATTTAAAGATCACTATGTCATCCGGCCCTCGATCGTATTCACGAGCTCCGTCGACTATACGCAAAATGCGGTGGGCGAAAAGGGCGAGCCGGTGGAACCGGATTTTGAATATAACTCTGGTACAAACGAGCGTTTCCTCACCGTTGCGGAAATTGAGGAATTGAACCGCAGCACCTTATGATTCCGTACGCGCGGCAAAGTATCGACGCAACCGACCTGGCCGCGGTATCCGAAGTCCTCACGTCGGATTGGCTCACCCAGGGGCCGGCGATCCCGCGATTCGAGCAAGCGGTCGCCGATCTCTGTGGGGTAGAACACGCGGTCGCCGTCTGCAACGCGACAATGGCGCTCCACCTTGCATGCCGTGCCCTAGAGGCCGGCCCGGGTGATGTGGTGTGGACGTCTCCCAACAGCTTCGTGGCATCGGCGAACTGCGCGCTCTATTGCGGCGCGTTGGTAGATTTCGTGGACATCGATGCACGATCGTACAATATTTCGATCGACGCGTTACGCGCCAAGCTCGAGATTGCCGAACGCATCGGCAAGCTTCCAAAAGTACTCGTTACCGTCGATTTCGCTGGCCAGCCGTGCGAGTTGGGACCGATCGCCGAACTACGGGAGCGCTACGGTTTTAAGATCGTCGAAGATGCATCGCATGCGGTTGGTGCGCGCTATCGCGACACGCGCGTCGGTTCAGGAGAGCTGGCTGATATTACCGTGTTTAGCTTCCATCCGGTCAAGATCGTAACCACCGCCGAAGGCGGAATGCTGCTAACGTCCAGCCCCGAACTTGCCCGACGCCTCAGGCTGCTACGGTCGCATGGTGTTACGCGAGACGCTGCGCTGATGGAAAATAAAGCCGCAGAGCCGTGGGAGTACGAGCAAGTCGATCTCGGTTACAACTACCGGCTAACGGACATTCAGGCTGCTTTGGGTTATTCGCAGGTTGCGCGCATCGAAACGTTTCTCTCGCGCCGGCGCGCTATTGCGCGGCGCTACGACGAAGAATTAGCGGGATTACCGTTGACGACGCCCTGGCAACACCCGGACTCGCAAAGTTCGTATCACCTCTATCCCGTTCGCATTGGGCCCGAGTCGCCGCTCGGTCGCTCCGCGGTGTACCGCGCGCTGCGCGAACGGGGCATTGCTCCGAACGTTCACTACATACCGATCCACACCCAACCGTACTATCGTGCACGGGGCTTTTCCGCCGGCGATTTTCCGCAGGCAGAGGCATACTACCGCGAAGCTTTGAGCCTACCGATGTATCCGGGACTCAGCGACGATCAGCAAGGGCACGTGATTGCTTCGCTTAAAGAAATCCTATAGCTAAACGCTGCCGACGAGAAAGAGACGCCGATACATGAGCATTACGATGGGCAACCGCACGATTGGCGATGGGCATCCGTGCTTTATCACGTTCGAAGCGGGCGCAACCCATACGGGAGTCGTGAGCGCAATCCAACTCGTGGACATCGCAGCCGATTCCGGCGCTGACGCGGTGAAATTCCAGATATTCGATCCCGACCGCTTGGTGGCCAATAAGCAACAGCTTTTTTCATACGATATTCTGGTAGACCGCAAGTCGGGCGCGACGCAAGGTATCGAAGAGCCGCTGTACGATATTCTGGTCCGCCGGTACCTAGACCGCGAAGACTGGTGGCAGGTCAAAAAGCACGCAGACACGCGTGGCCTAGCGTTCTTTGCCACGGTGGGGTATGAAGAAGATGCGGCTTTCGTTCAAGAGCTCGGTTGCGATTCAATTAAGATCGGCTCCTCGGACGTCAACCATTTGCCGCTCATCACGTACGCTGCGCGAACCGGATTGTGCATCCAGCTCGACACCGGCAATGCGACCATTGGGGAGATTGAAACGGCGGTCGAGGCGATTCATGCCACCGGTAACCGACGCATCATCGTTCATCAGTGTCCATCCGGATATCCAGCGCGTATCCCGAGCATTCAATTGCGCATGATCCCGGCAATGAAAGCGATTTTTGATTTCCCAATCGCGTACTCCGATCATACGCCCGGCTGGGAAATGGACGTGGCAGCTGTAGCGTTAGGCGCCAACTTAGTTGAAAAAACAATTACACTCGATCGCACTGCGCGTAGCCCCGAACACATCTTCTCGCTCGAGAAGGAAGAAGCGGGCGAGTTCATCCGGGTCATTCGCGACGTCGAAACAGCCATGGGCGATCCACGGCGCATGATGTCGTCTGAACAATTGAAGAAGCGTTTAGCAACGCGCCGAAGCGCGTTCTTGAACGTCTCCAAGAAGACGGGAGAAAAACTGCAAGCGCCGGACATTGATTACCGGCGGCCGGGAACGGGCATCTCACCGGTGGAACATGACGCGCTCGCCGGCATGACCTTGACCCGCGACGTTCCGGCAGGCGAGATGCTGCGATGGACCGACGTGCGGCCGTAACGTGCGCGTTGCGTTCTATTGCGACGATCGCCGCGAAAGCGGTTTGGGGCATTGGGCGCGCTGTACGGCGCTCTCTAACGCGCTGGTTGCGCGCGGCCACAACACCAAGCTTCATGGTTTTGGGGATGAACCGCTCGGATTCGATCTCGTCGTCGTTGATTCGTATGCACTCGAGACAGCAGACTTCGAACGTTTGGCTCGCGGCGCTCCGCTTTGCGTCATCGACGATTTGGCCGATCGCGACCTCTCAGCAGCATTTGCGGTTCTTAATCAAAATTATGGTGCGGGCCGGTTGCCCTACAAAACTTCTGGTAACGCCAAAATGCTGCTGGGACCGGCGTTCGCGCTATTGCGAAAGCAGTTCAGTCAGACCAGGGAGACGTTATCGCGGGATTTCGCGCGCACCGATAATCGCGTCCTGGTGACGCTCGGTGGGGGAGAAGTCGCCCACGCGCTCTTACGAGTGCTTGAGGACTTGTCGCGCGTGCGCCGCACCCTGGAGATCACGGTGCTGGGAATGGATGCGCCGGCCGGTTTCACAAGCGCGCACTCAATTCGCTTTATTCGCCGCACTGACGAGATTGCTCCGCTGTTTGCGCAAACCGATCTCGCAATTACCAGCGCAGGGGTAACCGCTCTGGAACTCTCATGTCTGGGCGTGCCAATGATCGCGATCGCGCTGGCGCAGAACCAAATGCCGAGCGCCGCGGCATTGCGCGAAGCCGGCCTTGCGTCTGCGCCGGGAACGCTAGAAGAAGCGTTGCCGCAGCTAGCCGCCTTGACGGATTCGCTCCTCGGCGACTGGCGTAAACGCGCGGAACTCTCGCGCGATTTGCGTTTGCGTGTGGACGGCTTGGGCGCGGAGCGGGCAGCGCAAGAACTCGAAGCTATCTGATCGCAGTACTATTTGCGCTCATGAGCGTTTCACGGCTCTTAGGGCCTTGGTTGTAGAGCAGGTCGATCACGGACATGAACGGCTCGAATGCGCCGTGCAACTGCGGATACTGCGGATGGTGATAGTCCTGAAAGTGCGGCGCTACTCCCGCCGCTTCGAAGCTCGCGACATCGGCATAGTTGCGTCCTTGGGATCCGA
>JACRUB010000138.1:0-553 GCA_014305015.1 Vulcanimicrobiota bacterium
GTGCGTGGGCGAATGGAACATGTGAGTGCCGGCGGCATCAACGTGATCGTGGATTACGCGCACACCCCGGACGCATTGCAGAACGCGCTTCGGACCGTGCG
Source organism: Vulcanimicrobiota bacterium (assembly GCA_014305015.1). Classification (GTDB taxonomy): domain Bacteria; phylum Vulcanimicrobiota; class Vulcanimicrobiia; order Vulcanimicrobiales; family Vulcanimicrobiaceae; genus JACRUB01. The sequence continues at coordinate 102 of JACRUB010000138.1, forward strand.
TGAAACCGCCAAGGGCAAAGTGATCGTCGTGTTCGGCGCAGGTGGCGACCGCGATCGCGGCAAGCGTCCGCAAATGGGCAAAGTCGCGGCGCAGTTTGCAGACCGCATCGTAATTACGTCCGATAACCCGCGCAGCGAAGAGCCGGGCGAAATTGCTGCCGATATCGTTGTGGGCGTCGGTAATAAACCGTACGATCTGATTCTCGATCGCCGCGACGCGATCGAAACCGCAATCCACTACGCAGCGCCGGGCGATGTGGTTTTGATTGCGGGCAAAGGGCACGAGCCGTACCAGCTCATCGGTGAAGAAGTGCGTGCATTCGATGACCGGGCCGTGGCGCAGGCGGCATTGCAGGCTCGCGCATGACCTTGAGTTTTGCTGAAGCTGCCAAGGCGACCGGCGCGCACGTGGAGCGTTCGGATCGCGCCCCGGCGTCCGTCGTCGTTTCAAC
>JACRUB010000138.1:563-3646 GCA_014305015.1 Vulcanimicrobiota bacterium
TATCTTGCGCTGCGCGGCGATCGGTTCGACGGGCACGAATACATCGGTCAAGCGGTTCGAAAAGGCGCCGCAGCGCTCGTCATTGAGAAAGCTCCCGGCGCACTTGAAGTCGCAACTTTGATTGTTGCGGATACCAAAGCGGCATACATGTCCCTTGCGGCAGCGGCTCGCTCAAAGTTCGACGGCCGCGTGATCGCGATTACCGGAAGCACCGGAAAAACCACAACGAAAGTTCTGCTCTCGCAATTGCTCGCATCGAGCCAACTCCAACACGTTGCCGCTTCCCCCGCGAATGAAAACAACGAAATCGGCGTCAGCAAACTGCTCTTGTCTCTCACACCCGACGTTCAAGCCGTTGTCGTAGAGATGGGAGCGCGGCATTTCGGTGACATCGAGGCGCTCGTGGAGATCGCGCGGCCGCAGGTGGGCATCCTCACTAATGTAGGCGAGGCGCATCTGGAGATCATGGGTTCGCGTGAGCGGCTTGCGCAAACGAAGTGGGCGATCTTCTCGCGCGGCGCGACTGCAGTGCTCAACATTCGTGACGAAGTGTCCCGTGCGTATGCCTCGCAGTTGGAAAAAGCGCCGAGGTGGTTCGGACTCGGTGCGGCCTCGCTGCCGAAACTGCACGAAGAAGAGCGTGGCCTGTTCTTGCTTGACCGCCGCACGATGGTGGTGATGGAACGGGGCGAAACGCACACGTTTCATCTCCTGGCACGCTTGCCGGGCGACTATAATTTGGAAAATCTGGCCGCCGCGCTTGCCGGTGCGCTGGAGCTCGGATGCGAACCCGAGTCGCTTATCGAGGCAGTCGAGCATTTAGAATTGCCGAGCGGGCGGTACGAATCCGTGCACGTTTCGCGCGGCGTTCGCGTGATCTTCGATGCCTACAATGCATCGATGAGTGGTATGATCGCGACGCTCGATGCGTTCGCGCAAGAAGACGGCGCGCACCGAATTGCGGTGCTTGGCAGCATGGCGGAGCTCGGACCCGAAGCTCCACAGATGCATCACGCGGTCGGCGAACACGCAGCGCGTCTGCCGTTGGATACGTTGCTCATCGGTGGCGAGTTTGTCGAACATCTTGCAAACGGCGCGATCGAAGCCGGATTTCCCGCAGAAAACCTCGTTCGGTTCAAAGACAACGATTTTGCCACGCATTGGCTGATCCGGCATGCGGACGCCGGCGACGTCGTTCTGCTCAAAGGTTCGCGCAAATATAAACTTGAGGAAATTCTCGATGGGTTGCGCGCATGAGGCCACTCGCAGTTTCTCGCCCCGAATTGCCCAGCGGTGTGGTCGCTGTGCCGGTTCGCACCCAACTCGTGCATCCCGGCGAAGATCTGATCGCAATCGTAACCGACGCGGTCAACGGTATTGCTCGTCCCGGCGACGTGATAGCGATCTCCGAGACGGCCGTCGCGATCGCGCAAGGCCAAGCGATTAGCGCAGAAGTGGTCCGGCCCTCGAAGCTTGCCTATTTTCTTTCGCGGCATGCGGGCGCGCTCGCCACGGTGAGTCAATCGGAGTCGTTGCAGATCGTCATCGATCAAGTCGGACAACCCAAGGTTCTCTTTGCGGCGATCATGCATGTGCTCGGGCGCTTTGTTGGGCAGCGCGGATTATTCTACCGGGTCATGGGGGAAGCAATTACCGCAATTGACGGATATACGGGGACGCTGCCGCCGTTCGGAAATCAAATCGTGCTCTCGCCGCTTGAGCCCGATGCCTTTTCACAATCGGTAAAAGAAAAGAGTGGCGTGGACTGCGTTGTCGTCGATGCGAACGATCTTGAGAAGGCGAAAATTCTCGGGGCGTCACACGGCGTGAATCGCAAGAGCGTCGAGTATGCATTGCTCTCGAACCCGCATGGAAACTCCGACGAGCAGACACCCGTCGTGGTTTTGAAATGGCGCAGCCCAGGCGCGAATCCATTGTTTGAGGCAGCATCATGACCGATTTCTTTGGTCCGAACCTAAATATCACAAAAGAGTATGTGTTTTTCGGCGTGGCCGCGCTGGTTGCGCTCGCTTTTGCCGTGGAGACGGTGGCCGGCGGAGCCGTCGTCCTGTGGCTTCTGCGAAAGTTGCAGCTACGCCAGCATGCCTATGAAGATGCTCCGCAGACGCATCAAGCCAAATCCGGAACGCCGACGATGGGTGGCCTTGTCTTCTTGGTACCGCTGGTCACGCTATTCTTTGTCGACCGTGTTCACGACGCCGGTTTCAACGCGCTGTTGTTTCTCATACTGGCCTGCGCCGCAATTGGATTTCTCGACGACTACATGTCGATCGTTCGCGGACGCAATCTTGGCTTGCGGAGCAGAACGAAGTTTCTCGCGACTGCCTTGGTCGCGATTATGTTCATGCGGTGGATCGGCGACAGCACAATCCTTTTTCCTCGCGACGTGATTCTGATCGTCGGAGGCGGACCGCAAGTGATAGTTGCGCATTGGTTTTGGCTGGTGCTCGGCATTGTTGCTATTACAGGAACGATTCACGCCGTCAATCTGACCGACGGCTTGGACGGCCTGGCCACGGGAACTATCCTGCCTGCATTTATCGTACTCGCGTTCTTTGCCTACACCGTCGGTTCCAATATAGAATTGGGACACCGGCACTTCTACGCATCAATGGGGCCGTTTTACACAATGCTCGCGATGATCGGCGGGTGTCTGGGATTCTTATTCTACAACCGTCATCCGGCCAAAATGTTCATGGGCGATACGGGTTCTCTTGCTCTTGGCGCAGCGCTCTCGGGGGTCGCTATCCTAAACGGTCAGATGCTGTTGCTCATTCTCATCGGCGGCGTCTTTGTAGCTGAAGCGCTCTCGGTCATTATTCAAGTCGTCTATTTCAAACGGACGAAGAAGCGAATCTTTCGTATGAGCCCGCTGCATCATCATTTCGAACTTGGGGGTTGGTCGGAAACGAAAGTGACCAGGCGTTTCTGGACGGTGTCCGCACTGCTCTCGCTCCTCGGACTGGCGATCGTCCGATGAGCGTGAATAGCGGCATGACTTTCACAAACGGAACCCGTGCGCTCGTGATCGGCGTCGGCCGCAGCGGCCTTGCCGCGACCGA
>JACRUB010000200.1:0-1844 GCA_014305015.1 Vulcanimicrobiota bacterium
TTCATTAATTTGGCCGACGAACCCGAACAAATGTGATGCAAGCACCTTATAGGGATAATCGCGCACGGGCTGCGCTTCGAGGTCTACGCCGGGAAGATCGTTTTGCAACTCGGCCAAGCGAGCCATTTGTTTCACGGAAAGATCGGTTGCTAAAATCACCGGTCCGTACGGTTCGAAGACTTGGACTTGATCGAAGTTTTCGTAGTTCACGCCGCGATGGTGATAGAGGCGCTCCCAAAACAAGCTCTCCGGGATGTTGAGCGTTTGCGCGAGCACATGCAGCTCGTTCTTGACGTCCTTGACTTCCGAGGGGATCAGCGCGACGACAAATGAGGGACGGTTGCGCACCAAGACGTGATGATAGCGGTCGTAGATGATCCCGCGTGGCGCAGCAACCGGGATAAGCCGGATTTGATTGGCTTGCGCCGCGTTATGATACTCCTCACCGTGCACGACTTGCACTTGGATGAGCCGGATCACAAGCCCAAGGACGATCAAGGTTGTGCCCGCGACGAACGCTGCAAGACGAAAAGGCGAGCGCACAAAGACGTTGCGGCGCTGCTTAATCATCGGTACTGCGGGCTTTCACGGTAGCGTCCTATGAGCATGATTATAACGATAAAAACCGCGTTGAGTGCCGCTTGCCAAAGCGTGGCATGAAAATGCATCCAGCCAAGACCGGTCGGATAGCCTTCGCCTTCCATGACCAGCCAAAAGAGAAACGTTCGTAGAAGCGTTGCGAAGACGACGATGCCTGCGACCAGCGGCATCGAGTCCGCAAAGAACCCGCGCGAGACGACACCGGCAAGGATGGCGGTCAATGTCGTAGAGAGCGTCCAGGCTCCCCCCGTGCCGGTATCGAGCACGTCTTCAAAGAGGCCGGCGATCATGCCGAAGAGCGCGGCCCGGCGCGGGTCGGCATGGATCGCATACCAGACCACCACGACCAAAACGGCGCTGATGGTTACTCCACGAATAGTTAAAAAGTGCAGCAGTGTGACTTGCGCAAGCAGCGCGACCGCAAGATAGATTGCCGCGCATTGCCAAGTCGGGCCCGCGTAGGGCGCTTCTTTTGATTTACTTCGGGATAACGACAAGGCGGTCGAGACTGCTTAAGTCTGCTGCCGGGGTGACGATTGCGGTCTGATAGAGACCGGTATCGCTGCGCTCGATCTTCTTGATAATGCCGATGAGCGCGCCGGAGTGGAACGAGCGGGCTTCGCCGGTAACAACGCGGTCGCCGATTCGCAGCGGAACGTCCTGCGAGATATATTCAAGCCGAACGCTCGTAAGGTTGCCTTTCGCGATCCCCCACCACCGCCCGCGTTGCACCATCGCCGGGACGCTACTAGTGTAGTCGGTGATCAGAACGACCTTACTGACGAAGGGGTTTGCCTCAATGACGCGGCCCACAACCCCGCTCGCGTTGACGACGCCGTCGTCCCGCCCGATGCCGTCTCGCGAGCCTTTGTTAATGGTCACGCTTTGCGACGTATTCTCGGGTGGGAACCCGATGACACGGCCCTGGATCGCATGCGAATACTCGGAGAGCGTCGGAGCGAGGCGCTGGTCGGCCGTTGTGGCGGCCAAGAGTTCTTGCAGATGGGCGTTTTCTTGGGCCAACCGCTGATTTTCGGTGCGAAGCTGGCCGTTTTCACGGAGCACGTGCGGAGTTTGGCTCAAACTGACGAGGCTGCCGCGGACGGCAATGGTCGACGTTCCGGCGACGGTCTCGAAAAGGTCGGCAACCGACGTGATAACGGCCGAGAGAGGGCTCGCTGCGCCGGCTCGGGCGGCGCTTACTTGAACGAGCGCAATAAGGGCCGCAACGATAATCACACTGA
>JACRUB010000200.1:1944-3633 GCA_014305015.1 Vulcanimicrobiota bacterium
CGGGCGGCGCTTACTTGAACGAGCGCAATAAGGGCCGCAACGATAATCACACTGATTACCGCAAACAGTCGCCGCTCATCGCGATAAGTAAACAAAAATTTCCCCCGGCTGATATATGTATCGGCGGATTAGTTCGGTGTGTGAAGCGTAAAACCCATGCGTGCGAGCGTGCGCACGAAACGTCCGAGCGGCAAACCCATAACGGTATAAAAGTCGCCGTCGATCCGCTCGACCAGTGTGGCGCCGATGCCCTGGATGCCGTAGGCGCCGGCTTTATCCATCGGCTCGCCGCCGGCGACGTAGTTGGAAATTTCCGCATCAGATAAGGGGAAAAACCGCACCGAAGTGCTTTCGATTCCGTTGTCTTCGCGATTGGCTGCGGGATCGATAACGGTGTACGCGGTGTGTACGAGGTGATACCGGTCCGATAGAATGTGCAACATCTTTAAGGCATTATTAACATCACTCGGCTTTCCAAAGGCAACGCCGTCGACGTCGACAACGGTATCGGCTGCGACGATCAAGTGATCTTTGCGCCGCGAAAATACCTTGCGCGCTTTTTCGCGTGCATGGACGATTGCGAGTTCACGCGGTGTGAGATGTTCGATAAGAGGTTCGTGATACGTACTCTGGGCAACGATGACGTCGAGCCCGAGCGTTCGTAACAGTTGGCAGCGCCGCGGCGATGCGCTGGCAAGAACGATCTCTTTGAGGATCATTTATTGATACGTGCGGCCGTTCACTTTTATATATCCGGCAATGTGACGCCCTCGCGGATCGTGATGCGTCCAGTGGATCACGCCGTCGTTGCACTCATACTGGCCCATCAACTCGATGCGGTCGCCGCGACGAAGCGCGATGAATCCCGTTATATCGATGTTGTCTTCGACTTTGTACGCGTCTGGCTCAGCCTCGCCCGGTCCACCTTTAACAAGCAGAATGAAACCTTCGTGTGAGCCGCTCGGTCCGCGCCGCATCCCGAGAACTTTGTTCATGACACCCGAGAGCTTGACTTCGGCATGCGATGCACCGCGCCGGCATGCGTCGAGCGCATTCGCAAGGGTATCGGGGTGCGATCCGCTGTTCATGCAGCCGCCCAAAGCGAGCAGCAACGCGAGCCCGCTACACCATTTCATGTTTGACTGCATATAACTCGTGCTCGAGGATATAGCGCCAGACCGTTTCCGGCACCAAATAGCGGATGCTCTTGCCGTCGGCCAGCAGTTTGCGAATGAGGGTCGCCGATTCGGGAATCTCGGGCAAATTGAGGGTTTTGACCTTATTCCGTAAGGAAATCGGGATCGCTGCGATAGCCCTCGCGAAGGCATTTTCGTCCACTCCAGCGCGCGGCGCGACCACAAAACTCTCCAGTTGCGCGAGCACTTCCTGAATGCGCACCCAGTTGCCGCTCACGAGTGAATCGGCACCGATAATAAACGTCAAGGCCGCGTCGTCGTACCGCTCTTGCAGCCTCGGAATCAAATCGGCGGTGTAGCCGGTCGCATCTTCACGCAGATCCGCGCGGTCGAGTGCGAAGTCTGGATTGCTTGCGATTGCCGTTGCAATCATCGCGCAGCGATCGTCGGCGGAAACGAGCGCGGGCGTCCGGTAGTGCGTGACATTGGTCGGGACGAAGAGAACCTTATCGAGGCCTTCCAGTCGTCGCGCCGATTCCGCCACAAATAAATG
>JACRUB010000051.1 GCA_014305015.1 Vulcanimicrobiota bacterium
CGGCCGACAAACCGCAGCGCGTGCAGCTCATCGTGACGGACATGACCGGCAAATATACGCTGTACGACGCCTTCGCGCAACCCGGGCAGAAGCTCGACTTTACGGTGCCGGCAATGGGTACGTCGGTTGTCGATTTCTTCGTGAACAACGCGCTTATCGCTGAATCGCGTTTGGGACGTGAACCGCCCGCCGTTTATAGCGAGCCGCGCAAGCCCGGCGAGTCCCCGGAGCCCAATCCGAGAGCAACGCATTGATTAAAATCGCGCCGTCGCTGCTGTCTGCAGATTTTTGCAACATCAAGGCGCAGATCCAAGAAGTTGAGCGCGGCGGCGCACAGTATCTTCACCTCGACGTGATGGATGGGCGTTTTGTTCCGAATATAACGTGGGGCCCGAAGATCATTCGCGATCTACGCAAATGCTCGCAGCTGGTCTTCGACTGCCATCTGATGATCGAGGAGCCGGAGCGCTACGTCGATGATTTTCGCTCCGCAGGGGCCGATATCATCACCTTTCATTACGAAGCAACTCCCCACGCGCAGCGACTCTTAACTCATATCCGCAAGATTGGCGCTAAAGCCGGCATTGCTATTAATCCGCAAACACCCGTTTCGATGCTGCAAGATATCGTCGGCGATCTGGATTTGCTGCTTGTGATGAGCGTGAACCCCGGCTTCGGCGGGCAGACCTTCATTGCGCGGTCGCTCGCGAAATTGCGGGAAGCGCGCTCGCTGATCGATGCATCTAATCCGGCGTGCGAGCTAGAAGTCGACGGCGGCATCGGAGAAGAGAATATTCGCGAAGTGGTTGCCGCGGGCGCGCAGGTTATCGTTATGGGGAACAGCATTTTCAACACGCCGCATCCGGGGGAGGCCTGCAAGAAGTTTAGCGCCTTACTTGCCGGAGCCGGCGCGCGCTGAACGAAAACGAGCTGGTTGCTGCTTTTGCTCAAATCCTCGCAGCGCCAAAGAACACAAAGATTGTCTTGGGAATCGGGGATGACGCCGCGGCCTGGAAACCGTCACGCTCGCACCTGAGCGTGATTACCTGCGATGCACTCATCGAAGATATTCATTTTACGCGGGCCGCATTCTCATTTGAAGAAATCGGATACCGCGCGCTTGCAAGCAATCTGAGCGATATTGCAGCCATGGGCGCGCAACCCATTTTAGCGACGGTCGCACTCGGGATCGGTCCCGGCATCTCCACAAACGAGCTCCTCGATCTTTATCGCGGCATTGATTCGCTCGCACGCACCTCGAAAACCGCGATCGCCGGCGGCGACATCGTTCGAACGCAGAAATTGATGCTCACGATCGCAGTCGTCGGTGAGGTGCGCGCTTCAAATATGAAACGCCGCAGCGGAGCGCGTAACAAAGATATTCTTGCTGTTACCGGGCCGCTCGGTGCGAGTCGCGCCGGCTTGGACGGGGACCACTCGGAGGAGGCGCATCGCAAGCATCGCACGCCGCCGCCGCGCCTGCTCGAAGGGCGGTGGCTCGGCGGATCGCAGTCAGTCCATGCGATGATGGATCTTTCTGACGGCCTTGCGATGGACGTGCCGCGCATGGCGCGTGCCTCCGGGCTGGCTGCAATCATCGAGCAGGTTCCGGTTGCGCAGGCCGCACGCGCAATGGCCGGATCGCGCGGGAACGATCCGCAGCACTACGTGCTCGAGGCGGGTGAGGATTTCGAGTTACTGGTAGCCGTTGCGCCGCGCGCATTCACGCATCTTTCGCAGCGGTTCCAGAAACGATTCGGGCGCCCGCTGCTGCAAATCGGCCGGGTCCACGAGGGAAGCGGCGTGACCGTGCGTAAGGGCGACCTCCTCGAGCCTCTGCAAGAAACCGGTTGGGATCATCTAGCGCAATGAATACCTCGATGTCCACGACGCGGCAGTCCGATGGTGATATCGGGCCCGGCTTTCCGTTGGTCGGTAGCATACAAAACGGCGTCGGCATGGGCTTTCTCGGCAACCAGTGCGTCTTTGCCGTCGCCAATGCGCTGGGTGCGCGCGTGGTTTGCGCGCAATCGCAACACGCGAGCGCGCATGGCGGATTCGCCGGCCGCACAAACGTGATTGCGGAACCCGGACAGTTCCGTCGCGATGTGAGTTTCCTCATTGCGCAGCGTCCCGCAGTGCTCAACGTGGGCTACTTGCCAAAGCCCATTCACGTGGAAATTACGGCCGAGCTCCTCGATGATTATAAAGGCGTCGTGCTGGTCGACCCTGTCATCGGCGATGCAAAGAAAGGCCTCTATGTAAGGGCGGAGACGGCGCGCGCAATCAAAGAGCATTTGCTGCCGCTTGCGCAAATGGTCATGCCGAACCGATTTGAAGCCGAAGTGCTGCTTGGTATTAATCCCGAGCGCACCCCCTCAGAGCACGAATATTTGAACGGCCTCTTTGAGGCCGGACCGCATACGGCCGTCATCACGTCTTTTGAGCGCGATCACGAGAAGAAGCGTATGAAAAGCTTGTTCTCAAACGGGTACTCGTACTACCGAATCATCTCGCCATTCAATCCGGGATATCCGGCCCATGGAGTTGGAGACACATTTGCGGGTGCGGTCGCGGTTTTTGTTGCGCTCGGCGCTTCGCCGTTCGCGGCTTGCGTTCTCTCGACCACACTTGCCGGTCTTGCCGTGGCAAACACGACAACGTACGGTGGGGCAACGGTCGATCCGGTGGCGGCCCTTGCGGACTGGCGCCCGCTGGGATACCACATCGACGACGACAAGACGATGAAGTTTTGCGCAAAGTGGCAGGTGACGACGGAGCAAATCAAAGCCACTGCCTACGATGGTCCCCGGCTCAAATTCGCCCCGCCCAAAAATAAGATCACGTACTGAGCCTGTCGACTACGTCATGCTGAGCCTGTTGACTATGTCATGCTGAGCCTGTCGAAGCATGCGCTGAACCGGCGCCGCTCGCAAATCACGAAACTGGTATCCGGCAAATACAATTAGACAAGCAGTGGAATGTAATCGAGGGCTACGAAGGCGTAATCGGGTTCTGGTTTTCGATGACTATTTGTGGACATTAGGATCGCGAAGCCAGTACCTTACAGTTGTTGCCTGCCAAAGTGAATAGAACGATTCGGAATAGAGATCGAGTCCGGTTCCGCGGCGGCACGGATGGACGATGCTCTACCAAACTCGGCGGCGACGTTAGCGCATAAGAAAAAATAAACGGCGGCGGAAAATCCGTCGCCCGTTTCTGAGAGATGTGAAGGCCGGAAACTAAATTGCGCGAGTGACCTTCTTCGAGCGCAGACAAGACGTGCAAACGCGCGCGGTCTTGTGCGTACCGCGGTCGTTGATCTTCACGCTCTGCAGGTTGGGCAACCAGCGGCGGCGCGTCTTGTTCATGGCATGGCTCACATTATTGCCGGCCATCGGTCCCTTGCTGCATACGTCGCAACGCTTAGCCATTATGTAGAACTCCTAGGTAAAATCGGGCTCCCGGCTATCGGGACTCCCAAAAGACAACCCGGGAATCTTATCATATGCCGGGAGTGCTGACAACCGCACGAGTTGGATTGTGTGGGGACTCGATAGAGATGTCCCCTTTTTAACTCAATAGAGATGTCCCCAT
>JACRUB010000123.1 GCA_014305015.1 Vulcanimicrobiota bacterium
TGCTAGAAGAGCGCAAGATTCCGATTGCAGGCGCCGTTTTTTGCGAGCGCTGGGAGCCGACGGCGGCGGATTATCGTGAGGATGTCGAGCGCGGGTTGCAGGGAAAAGTCGACGTGCTCGGCATCCTTCCGTTTGATGTCGAGGAGCGCCGCAGCATCGAGCACGGCGCAACAATCTTTAAGGATCTGGCAGGGTAGAAGAAGTGTTACTCGAGGGACGTTCCACGATCGAACGCGCGCGCGAACAAGTGCTTGTGCGGCAGTCGCCGGTCGACCGCGCCTTGCTCGAAGAACTCGCGCACCTGCCCGCAAGCGACGTTCCGCAGTTGTTGCAACTTGCGGATGAAGTGCGCATGCAGTATTGCGGGAACGGAATTGCCGTTGAAGTTCTTTACAACGCAAAGAAAGGCGGATGTTCCGAGGATTGCAATTTTTGTTCGCAGAGCGCGCGTTATGGCAGCGACGTTGATCCGGAGCCACTCTCTTCGGTTGAGGGCTTCTTAGAGGCGGCGCGCGATGCGCACGAGCGCGGCGCCGGCGAATTGTGCATTGTTGTCGCGGTGCGCGGACCATCAGCGAAATTGCTCGAACGTGTCTGCACGGCGGTGCGGCAAATCAAACAACTGTATCCGTTGCATGTTGCGGTCTCGCTCGGGATTCTTACCGAGACGCAAATTTTCGAACTGCTCGATGCGGGCGTTGATAAGGTCAACCACAATCTTGAGACCTCCGAGCGCTACTTTGCGGATGTCTGCACTACGCATTCGTATGCGGAGCGTTGGGAAACATGCCAGCTGGTGAAGCGTAACGGTTTGGAACTCTGCTGCGGCGGCATCATCGGCATGGGCGAAACCATCGCGGACCGCATCGATTTCCTTTGCGCCCTTCAAGATCTGGACCCGCAAGAAGTGCCCATCAATTTCCTAAATCCTCGCCCAGGCACGCCGTATCAGGATCGCTCGCTGGTCGAGCCGACAGAGGCGCTGCGGTTCGTCGCGATGGCGCGTCTGGCGCTGCCCCGCGCGCTCATCCGGTTTGCCGGCGGCCGTGAAATTACGCTCCAAGGGCTCCAGGATCTCGGCATGCGCAGCGGCGCGAGCGGCTTAGTGCTAGGAAACTACTTGACGACGGGCGGCCGTGGGGACCATGATGACTTCGCAATGTTGCAACGGCTCGGCTTCGAGGTCATGAACTAGAGTGAATTCACACTGGCGCAACGCCGCCTTCATGATTTCCCACCACTCGGCAACCGCAAAGGGACGCTAACCGCCGGCGCGCGAGCGCCACAGGTCTCTTGCTTACTCTTTGCCGAGGAATGTTCTACCCATGGATCAGACACGCGCGCCGTACTTTCAGGCGCTCTTAGACTACGTAGATGCGGGCGTTATCCCGTTTCACACGCCCGGCCACAAACAAGGCATCGGGCTTGATCCCGCATTCCGTGCGTTCATCGGCGATAACATCGCCTCGATCGATCTCACGCCGATGCCGGGCATCGATGATTTGTTGCAGCCGACGGAATCGATAAAAGAAGCGCAAGAACTCGCCGCCGAAGCCTACGGCGCGGATCGAACGTACTTTCTTATTAATGGCTCGACCAGCGGCAACCAATGCATGATGATGACCGCGGTGAATCCGGGCGACTCGGTGGCCGTGCCGCGTAATTCGCACAAGAGTTTGCTCGGGTCGCTCGTCATGAGCGGCGCGCGTCCGATCTACATGGAACCCGAAGTTGACGAGTCGCTGCATATGGACCACACCATTGCTCCGGAAACCGTTGAGCGTACGCTCAAAGAGCACCCTGACCTCAAGGCCGTCTATATTGTGAGCCCGACCTATTACGGCGTTGCGGCCGACCTCGAAGCTATCGAAAAAATCGTGCACGCGCACGAAAAGATTTTCATGGTGGACGAAGCGTGGGGTCCGCACTTTCATTTCCATCCGGCGCTTCCGGTTTCCGCAACGGCTGCGGGGGCGGATATGTGCATTAACTCGACCCACAAAATGCTCTCGAGTTTTTCCCAAACCGCAATGTTGCATCAGCAAGGCAAGCGCGTGCGTGTGGACCGGCTTGAAGCGGTGCTCAAACTCTTTCTTTCGACCTCGCCCAATCTGCCGATGGTGGCATCCCTCGATGTCGCGCGCCGGCAGATGGCGACCGAGGGTGCGGCGCTGCTCTCCAAAACAATCGATCTTGCGAACGATACGCGCCGGCGGCTCAACGAGATTGAGGGCGTGTACTGCTTCGGTGAGGAGCTGCAGGGCAGCCCCGGCGTTTTTGATTTGGATCCAACCAAGGTCACCATCACGGTGAAGAACCTCGGCTATACAGGATATGAAGCCTCGGAGATTTTGCGCCGCCGCTATAACGTGCAAGTTGAACTTGCCGATCTGTTCAACGTGGTCGCGCTGTTTACTATGGGCACAACGCAAGCGGCGGCAGATCGCTTGCTCCTTGGCGTGAGCGAACTTGCGCGCGAAGACCGTGCTGTCGACATCTTCTCGCCTTCGGGCGTCTTGGAGCGCCGCGTGAAAACCGGTACCTACCGCTTACCAAAGACACCGCCGATGCGGATGCTTCCCCGGGACGCCTTTTTGGCAGACACCGAATCGGTGAAATTTAAGACCAGCGCCGGCCGCATTTGCGCCGAGGTGATCACGCCCTATCCACCCGGCATCCCCGTGATCTCTCCGGGCGAGGAGATTACGAAAGAAATCATCGATTATTTGGACCTCGAATTACGCGCCGGCGTGCATATGCAAGGCCCCTTTGATAAGGACCTCAAGAAGATCCGCGTGGTTAAGAATTTAACCTAGTTTAAGTTTGTGTAAGGGAAGCGAGCAACCGGCGGCACCGAACCGATACAGGTAGGGTGATCGATGAGCGCAACGGCCTAAACAACGATGCCGTTACCAAGGAGCGTGCTCTTCTTTATAAGAGCGCGTTCGAATCGGCAAACGACGTCATCATCTACTACCATGTTGATCCCAAGGATCCAAACGGTCCACGGATTCTGTACGCCAACCAGAAGTTCGTCGAAGAAACCGGATACACGTTGGAAGAAGTGATTGGGCGCTATTCCTCAATTCTCTTCGGTGCGCGCACCAACATGCGCGGCATCCAAGCCAACCGCGAGAAGCTTGCCGCAGGCGAACCGTCGGTCATGGAGATGCTGAAGTACCGCAAGGACGGCAGTACGTACTGGACAGAGGCAAGCGTTCATCCCTTACAAGACACATTCGCGCGCTACACGTTCTATGTTTCGATCGAACGCAACATCACCGCGCGCCGCGAGATGCAGGATCATATGCGCTTGCTTCAGCTAGCACTCGAGAGCGCGCGCGACATGGTCGTTATCAACGAAGTCAGCAACGACGTCACCCAGCCATGGAACATCGTTTATCTCAACGCCGCTTTCGAGGATAGAACCGGTTGGAGCCGAGCCGAGCTGCATACGCTCGAGAAAGTCTTCGGCGAGAATCCGGACCGCGAGCAAAGTGAGCAGGCGCGCGCCGCTGTCCTAAACGGCGAGTCGACCCGTGTGAAGAACGCCCTGTATACGAAAGGCGGCAAAGAATTTTGGGTTGAGGGCGTCA
>JACRUB010000191.1 GCA_014305015.1 Vulcanimicrobiota bacterium
ATTTCCGGCACTTGATAATTGTGCTCGAGAATAACGGCGTTGAGTTCCTTCTTAAGAGCCTTAATCGCAGTGACATACGGCTCGTGGATGGGCCATTCGACTTCCGGGATCACGGCGGAGGCGCGCTCGAAGTGGGGCCTGAGGGTAAGCATGCTTGTCAATCTAGAGAACGAGATGTTGGGCCAAAGTGGTTGCATTTGAAGGGCATAGTGCCCTGCCCTCGGTAGCTTTCTTCCGGGATGCGCATTTTGATCGTTCTACTTTGCGGCTTTTTGACCGCGGGATTTGCCCTTTGGACCCCGGCGGGCTCTGCGGACCGCCAGATCACGATTTTCAACTATGGCGACGAACCCATCTTCTGGGTGGCGGCCGGACACGTCCAGACGGCCCAGTGGAGCGCCGACATGTTGCCTAGCAACGACGTGATCGACGTCGGGGAAGCAAAATCCGTTAAGGTTCCGAAGGCCGGGCAATGCGTCTATGATCTGCGCGCTAAATATCATGACGGCGATACCGCCGATCTCACCGGGGTCGATCTCTGCACCGTTTCTTCCGTTCGCTTCGAACATTAGGCAATGAACCAACGCGCTGTTGCCCGTGCGATTCTCATAGGCGTCACGGCATTTGTCATTCTGCTGTACTATGTACCGCTTGGTCATGTCGACTATCTGGACAATTGGCGCGAGGGGACCTACGGATTTACGCTGGCGCAAAATTCGCCGGTGCTGGAAGACGTGTCTAGTCCCAAATTGATCGCCGAGGGCATCCGGCCCGGCGACCACCTTGCGATCAGTTTATATTCGATGAACTACTCGCGCGCGCAATTTCCTCGCGCGGGCGAGCGCATGACGCTCCGTTTTCTTACGCATAGCGGTGTGCGAACCGAAACGCTGACTGCCTACCGCCGCGTGCAGTTCGATGTATGGACGCGCCTTGCGGGTATCGCGGCGATCCTTCCCGGCACGGTCTTTCTCATCGTTGCGGTTATGCTGGTATTTCTGCGGCCCGGCGTGATGACGTGGATGTTTTACATCTTTGCCGTCGGCTATTTTGGAACAAAGCCCTCGATCGCATACTACAACTTTCTTCCAGCGCAGTTGTATCGTCCGATCATGTTTCTGGTGGGAACGGTCTTTAGCAATTACGCTGCGGTACCGCTGGTGCAGTTCGTGTTGCGCTTTCCGGATAACGACGTCCAAACGGAGTGGCGCAGAACCGCGAACATTCTCGCGTGGGCCTACGTCATCGGTACGTATGCGCTGTACGTCGCAGATTGGCTTTTTCTCAGACGGACCGGCGAAGAAATTGCGTGGCTGCAGCCCTGGTTGAATAGCTGGATACCCCTTTCAGCCTTTCTCTTTTCCGCGATCTTGCTCGTAAGGAAATTTAAAGCGGCGCCCCCGGAAATTCGCCAGCGCATGGTGTGGCTAATCCTCGGAATGGTCATTTCCTTTGTCGCCTATGCGGTGTACTTCATTCCGAATTTCCCGGCGAGCTGGGCACAGATTATCGGTTTTGCGGCGATCCTTCATGCCGATCACGGTTGGATATGCAGTCTTTCAGTATCGCGTCATCGACGTCAACTTCGTTATCAATCGCGCGATTGTCTATGGCGCGCTAACGATTTTGCTCGCGGCCGCGGTGAGTCTGCTAGACTGGTCACTTGGTAAGGTGCTCGGCGAGGCGCACTTCACGACCGCAGCGGAGGCGTTGATCACGATCGGGTTTGGCTTTGCGCTCAACCGCTTACATAAAACGTTTGAAGACTGGGTAGATCGGTTTCTCTTTTGGCGGCGGCACCGTGCGGAAACCTATCTCCGCAGAGTCGCTGCAGCGCTGCCGTTTGCAAGCGCCGATGAAGCCATCACCGACGGTCTCGTGTACGAGCCGGTGGAGGCATTAGATCTTACGGGTGCGGCACTCTATCGCCGCGCACAGACTTCGGGTGATTTTGAGTTTGTCGCTGCGTGGCGCGCATCGCCTATGGCCGGCAAATTCGATGCCAATGATAATTTGGTTCGTTTTCTGCAGGCAGAAGAAAAGGTCGTGTGGCTTAGCGAGCTTGGGACCAAGGGCGAAGACCGCACCGGCGTTTTCGTCATTTCCGTGCCGATACTCGTGCGGCACCAAATCATTGCGTTTACTTTGTACGGATCGCACCGCAATGGAGCACAGCTCGACCCGGATGAAGTGCGGCTGCTCGAAGAGCTGGCGGTTGAAGCCTCTCGCGCGTACGACCACGTTGAAGCGGTACGTACGCGCGAGCAGATGGAACTGATGCGACGGCAGCTCGAGCGCCTAGCCCAGAACCCCCAGCTAGGTTAGCGTTTTAAGGAACGCGCTCACCGCGTCGTAGAACGCTTGCGGTTGGTCGAACATCACGAAGTGCCGTGACCCATCGATGAGCTGGACTTGTGCGTTCTTATCGTTTGTGAACAGGGATTTGTAGTAGGTAAGCTTCTCCGCACCCGAGGCGAATTTGCTTTGTGGATTATACGGATCGAGCGTTGAATCGAACGGCGCAAGCTCCAGCAGCGGAACCTTCACGCCGGCCAGGGCTGGGCGGATGTCCGCCGATATCATTTCTTGCATGTATTCACCGGAGGCGGCGGGATCTGCGCCCGCACCCGCCGCAAAGACGGCGTCGACGTTTTCTTTGTGCGTCAGGTACGGAATCACATTGGCTTTTTGAAAGGCGCTAAACTGAGCCGCCGTGACGTTTGACATTTGCGCGCTCATTTGCGCGGCCAGCGCCGCCCGTTGCGCTGCCGTCTGCGTATCCATACCTGGAAACACCGGCAGTCCGTCAACTGCAATTGCGCCGCCGATGACATCGCTATGCTCCTCCGCAACTCGAATCGCGGTAAAGCCGCCAAGGCTGTGCCCGATAACAACCGGCTTATGAAGATGTTCTTGCGCGATCAGCGAGGCGATATCGGCGACCGCTTTATCGATCAACGGAGCCTTATCCGGCTTGGTGCCGCCGAAGCCGGCGAGTGTGAGTGTGTAGATTGTATGCGAGGGCGCGAACTGTGCAACGGTTCCGTCCCAAACGGCGGCGCCGTCGGTGAGCCCGGGAATGAGAATGAGTGCGGGCGCGTTGCTATTGTCATGCTGAGCCTGTCGAAGCATGTATTTATCAACAAGCGTAGAGCCAACCGCAAAAGTTGCAGTTGGCTTTAGGGCGCTCGCGGCTTCTGCGGAATGACAACTTCCAATCAAAAATGCGAGGGTGAGAAGAATGTTAAGCGGTTTCATGGTCCTCCGAGTTTGGATCGAAGATGTCTTCGACCGGTTTGCAAAGAGTTTTGAGATTTTGAATGCGAGCGGAAGGCTAGGCGCGTACTTCCCCGTTTCAAGCGCGTTGACCGTTTGACGTGCGATTCCGAGGCGTTCCGCAAGATCGGCTTGCGAGAGTTCGTGCTCTGCGCGCAAGACACGCAAGCGATTTTTCATATGTACCTGCGGCGGATGAAAGGCAGCGATCCTGCCCAAAAAATATTGACCGCGACGAATGCCCACCACGTCGGCAGCGGGGGCAATCCCGCGTTCTTGAGAAACGTATAGGTG
>JACRUB010000109.1:0-6485 GCA_014305015.1 Vulcanimicrobiota bacterium
GTTGTCGAAAGCCGAGCTGGCGCGCATCGACGAAGCCGCACCACAAGGCGTGACGGCCGGTCAGCGCTACGCCGACATGAGTACCGTTAACCGCTAGAATGCGGCCGCGATACGGCAGAATGTCATGCTCAGCTTGTCGAAGTATGGCGGTATGGATGCCGTCTCGCAGTACGCCCTTGCCTATGCGCTGACCACCTCCGCGGGAATCCGAGCCTTGCTTCCACTGGCGGCCGTCTCGATCGCTGCGCACAATGGGTGGATTCATCCTTCCGGCGACTTCGCGTGGCTCGGACATGCGCTCGTGATGTGGATTCTCATCAGCGTCGCGGCTCTCGAAATCTTAGCCGACAAGATTCCGTTCGTCGATCACGCAATGCATTTCGTGCAAGTTGCATCCAAGCCCGCAGCGGCGGTGATTCTCGTCGGTGGAACCATGCACGCGCAAAGCCACGAGCAACTGGTATTTCTCATGGTTATCGGTGCCCTCAACGCACTCGGGATCCACGGCGCCGTGATGGGTGCGCGTGCGGCGTCGACAGCGGGAACAGCGGGCCTCGCAAATCCCGTGCTGAGCACGGTGGAAGACACCGGCTCAATCGGCGGCATCGTCTTGGCGTTCTTCGCACCGGTTGTTGCCGCGGTTTTAGCCTTAGTGTTCACCGTATTACTGATTCTCGTTGGCCGCCACGTCTATCGCCGAATTCGGCCCAGACCAGTGTCACCCTGAAGTGTTCCGGGTTCGGAACTCTAGCTTGTCGAAGGGCTCGGGCTAGTAAGGCACGCCGATCTTGCGCTTCTCTTTGAGCGCTTCCATGTACCAAATGAATTCACGGAAGAACTCATCGTTGCGCTTTGTGAATTCCGGATCGGTAGGCTCCCCTTCGTCGCTAAACGCACTCCCGACATGAGGAATGGTCATGTAGGTCGGGATTGAGGGCATCCCAAGTTCGCCGAGCATCGTGCGGAGTTGGACCGCGGCGCGCACGCCGCCAAACTGGCCCCCCGAATAGGACACGATTGCTGAGGGCCGCCAGAACCCTTCTTCCAGAAAATAGTCGAGCGTGTTGGAGAGCGCCGGCGGAATGGTTTGATTGTACTCACCGGAGACAATCGCAAAGCCGTCGGCGCGCCTGTAGAGTCCGGCAAGCTTTTCAAGCTCCGGCGGTACCGTGCCCGGTTCGAACTCTTTATACATCTTATCGAGAAGCGGCAGCTTCGTCTCCATCGGGTCGACGAGAATCGATTCGCATCCCCGCCGCGCGAGTTCCTTAACGATGTAGCGGGCGGCCTTGATGCCCTGACGTTCGGTTCGCACCGATCCGTAGATCACAGGCACGACGAGCTCGTCGCCCATTTAAAGACTGCTCAGCGTCTCGGAAAGGACCCGCAGAAACTCCACGCTATCGTGATCGCTGAAAATCAGCGGCGGTTGAATGCGTAGGATGTTTCCGAAGCGGCCACCTTTGCCAATGAGTACGCCTCGATCTTTCATGCCTTGCAGTACGCGGTTCGTTTCGTCCGGCGCGTACGCTTTTGTTTTTCGATCTTTGACGAGCTCGATGCCGATCATCAAGCCATGTCCGCGCACTTCGCCTATGAGGGGAAACCGCGTCTGTAGATCGCGCAGTCCCTCGAGAAGCATTTTGCCTTGCCGCTTGGCGTTTGCAATCAACTGCTGTTTTTCGATAACCTCGAGCGTCACGCTGCCCGCTGTGGTGGAGAGTGGATTGCCGCCGAACGTATTAATGTGCGGCCCCTTAAAGACGTCGGCCAGTTCCGGACGGGTAATCACGATGCCGATCGGAAGCCCGCTGCCCAGGCCTTTCGCGGATGTGATGATGTCGGGAATTGTATTGTACGTCGATACCATCCCGAACATGCCGTCGCCAAGGCGTCCCCAGCCCGTTTGCACTTCGTCGGCAATTAAGAGCGTGCCGAATGGCTTGAGCGTCTCTTGCAGAACCTGGAAATATTCCGGCGGGGGCGTGATGATGCCGCCGACTCCCGCAATGGTTTCGGCGATCATCGCAGCGGGTGCGCCGTTCGTCGCTGTTTCGATGACGCGTTTCGCGGATTTCGCGCAGGCGATTTCACACGACGGATATTCGAGATTGAGCGGACACCGGTAGCAATATGGATTCGGAACGAATGCAACGTGCGGCATGTCCGGACCAATGTTGCGCCAGTTGCTTTGACCGGCCATCGCGACGGTGTAGAGGGTGCGCCCGTGATACGCGTGTTCGAGCGCGAGAAAATCCGCCGATTTCTTCCAGCCGCGCGCAACCACCGCAGCCATTTCATTTGCTTCGGAACCTGAGTTCGTGACGAAGGATTTTGTCATGCGCTCGGGCGAGATGTCCGCGACTTTTTCGGCGAAATCGAGTTGCTCGTCCGTTAAATACAACGTTGAAACGTGCATCAGCTTCTTGGCTTGTTCGCCAACTGCTTGCGCGACTTCGGTATTGCCGTACCCGAGCGTGTTGGTGGCAATGCCGGCAAAGGCGTCGAGGTACTCATTGCCCTCATCGTCCTTTACCTGACAACCATCTCCGGCAACGATCGTCAAGGGCTTATCGTAGTATTGCGCCTGCGCGGGAAAGAGATGTTTCTTGGCGCGATCGGCGTTAGAGGTCTTGCCTAGTAGTTTCATGCGACGTCCTTCGTGGCGGTGATGGCTTCAAAAGCTTCTTCAGAGATGACCGATTTGTCTTCGCGCATGAGCAACCAATAGCCGAGTAGCCCGCCAATGAGGCCGAAAAGCCACCCACCTGCCCACAAGAAATGCAGCGGACTGACAAACAAGCCCAAGAGCGACACAGCCCATCCGATGACGAGCGCTCCTACCGCACGCCAATTGAATCCGCCGCCGCCATACGAGTAGATGCCGTCCGGCGTGTACAGTTGCGCGAGATCCAAGCGTCTTTTTCGAACGAGCCAGTAATCGGCGATGGCGATACCGTCGAATGGCCCCAGCAATGCACCATAAGTGCCGAGCCAGGTGAAGATGTACGTCGAGAATGTCGCAAGGACGTACCACGGCTGCAGAGCGAGGCTCAGCAGTCCTGTGATGATCGCGCCGATTGCAAACGTTATGCGGCTTGGCCAGAGATTCTCAAATGCGCGCGCGGGCGCCATCACATTTGCGCCGACGTTGATCGTCACCGACGAGAGAACCACGATGATTCCCGCGACGATCACGACAAACGGGGGGAATTTCAGAATGAGCTCGACCGGATTCCACAACGCCGTGCCAAACAGGATGACGGTCGCCGACGTGACCGCAATACCAATGAAGGAGAAAGCCGCCATCGTGAGCGGCATCGACCACGCTTGAGCAAGCATCTGGCCGCGCTGGGTCTTGGCGTAGCGCGTATAGTCGGGAATGTTGAGCGCCATCGTCGCCCAGAACGAAATAACTCCGATCACCGACGGGAAGAAGGCTGTCCAGAACTCGGCGCCATGAATCTTCGCCGGCGCTGCAAGCATCGGACCAAAGCCGCCGGTGCGCGTAAGCGCCCAAATCAGCAGCGCGATGGCACCGATTGCGAGCGTTGGTGCCGAGATTTGCGCCAGGCGGCCGATGGCTTGCGGCCCACGCATTGCAATCGCGACGTTGATGACCCAGAAAATACCAAACGCGATTGCTAAATGCGCGCCGATTGCGGGCCAAAACGGAAGCGTGCGACTCAGAATCGCATCAAGTGCCTGCCCGCCAAACCAGGAATTGATGCCAAACCAGCCCGCAGCAATGAGCGCACGTGCGAGCGCCGGAATATGCGCGCCTTTGGTTCCGAACCATAATCGCGCAAAAACCGGATACGGAATGCCGTACTTCGTGCCCGCATGTGAGACCAGCAAGATTGCGCCCATTACCACGATGCTGCCGACGAAAATCGTCAGCACGGATTCCCACCAATTCATACCGAGCGCAATCATACCGCTGGCGAGCGAATAGGTCGGCAGGCAAATGGACATTCCGATCCACAGTGCCGCAAATTTAGTGCCGGGCCAGGAATGCTCAGCACGCGTACACGGGCGCAGATCCTCGTTCCACATCGAGCTATTTTGCGAAAGGCGGACGGCGGCACCGTCCGTGAGGACGACAAAATCGCCGTGTTTTGTTTGGTGCTTCGACAGGCTCAGCATGACAAGGTTACCCGGCGACTAGGTCGTCGTAGCTCTCGGGGCGGCGATCGCGGTAGAACTGCCACGTGTTGCGCACCTCGGTGATCACGTTGCGATCCATCACTCCGATAACGACTTCATCTTTGTCACGGCTGCCGACGGCAACCATTTGACCGCGTGGATCCACCAAATACGATTGTCCGTAGAATTCGCCCATATTCCACGGCTTCTCGATGCCGACTCGGTTGATTGCGCCGACATAGTATCCGTTAGCAACGGCGTGCGCCGGCTGCTCGAGCTTCCAAAGGTATTCAGAAAGGCCCGCGACGGTAGCGGACGGATTGAATACGATCTCGGCTCCGTTTAGACCGAGCGCTCGCGCACCTTCGGGAAAGTGGCGGTCGTAACAGATGTAGACTCCGACCTTGGCGTACTGCGTCTCAAAAACAGGATAGCCCTGATTGCCCGGCCGGAAGTAATATTTCTCCCAAAAACCGCAGCCTTGCGGGCCGGCTTGTACCTGCGGAATGTGGTGCTTGCGATATTTTCCGAGGTATTTGCCGTCCGCATCGATGACGGCGGCGGTGTTGTAATAGACACCCGCAAATTCTTCTTCGTACATGGGCACGACCAGCACGATGCCGAGCTCTTTGGCAAGGTCTTGCATCAGCTTGGTGGTTGGGCCGGCTGGAATCTGTTCGGTCGAGGAATACCACTTAGTGGTTTGCTCGGTGCAGAAGTATGGACCGTAAAAAATCTCTTGTAAGCAGACGATTTGCGCCCCTTTTTTCTTTGCTTCGTGAATCAGTTTGAGGTGCTTGTCGGTTGCAGATTTCTTATGCATTTCAACCGGCTCGTTGCCGTCCACATCATGGTGCGCCTGAATGAGACCGATGGTGACCTTGGATTCCAAACTGGTTCCTCCGGGACTAGAGTGCTACGGGGTAAAACCGGCTAGCGGGTTGGAACTTGCCATGGCCCTTGCGGCCTGTGAATTCCTCGCCTTCGGCGATCTTTTCACCGCGTGAAAACACATAACGCGGGGCGCCGGTGATCTTCATGCCCTCGAAGACGTTATTGTCGACGTTCATGTGATGCGTCTTCGCAGAAATGGTGCGTTCTTTTTTCGGATCCCAAATGAGCACATCCGCATCCGTTCCCGGCGCGAGCGTGCCTTTGCGCGGGAAGAGTCCAAAGAGCTTCGCCGGATTGGTTGAGGTGAGCGCGACAAATTGATTTAACCCGAGAATGCCGGTATTGACCCCGACCTGCCACAAAATTGAGAGCCGGTCTTCCGCCGTCGGCGCGCCGTTGGGAATTTTCGAGAAGTCATCTTTGCCGAGGTCCTTTTGTCCGCACAGATTGAAGCTGCAATGATCGGACCCGAAACTGTGCAGTTCCATGTTCTTGAGTTTACGTAAGAGTACTTCTTGGTTCCACTTGTCACGAATCGGCGGGGAGAGCACGTACTTTGCGCCTTCGAAATCCGGCCGCTCGTAGTCGCTCGTATCGCAGACCAAATACTGCGGACACGTTTCGCCGTAAATCGGCAAGCCGCGCTTGCGACCGTCGCTGATCATGTCTGCCGCCATAGCACTGCTGACGTGCACAACGTAAAGTGGTGCGCCGGCAATTTCAGCCAGGCGAATAGCACGGTGCGTCGCTTCGCCTTCGCACTCGACGGGCCGGGTGATTGCGTGCCAGATCGGCGTTGTCTTGCCGGCGGCGATGGCTTGTCTCGTGATAACCTCGATCACGTCGCCGTTCTCGGCGTGCACTTGCACGAGACCGCCTGCATCCCGGCAGGTTTGAAGGGTCTTGAAAATTGTCTCATCGTCGACATAGAGCACGTGCTTGTAGGCCATAAAGACCTTAAATGAATTCACGCCTTGTTCGTCGATGATCTTCGGAATCTCGGCCATGGTTTCGTCACGGCCGTCGGCGATCGTTAAATGAAACCCGTAGTCGATAACGGCCTTCCCGCTCGCTTTTGCATGCCATGTTTTGAGCGCATTGTGCAACGAGTCGCCCTTGGTGTGCAGCGCAAAGTCGATTACGGTGGTCGTTCCGCCGAGGGCAGCCCCACGCGTGCCGGTTTCAAAATCGTCCGCCGTGACCGTGCCGCCGAAGGGCATGTCGAAGTGCGTGTGCGGATCGATCCCGCCCGGAAAGACGTAGCAATCGCTCGCGTCAATTATCTCAAGCCCCGTCTCGTTTATCTTTTCAGCGAGCGCGGAGATTTTCTCGCCTTCGATAAGGATGTCGGCGCGGTTAATATCGGTGGCCGTGACGACCGTGCCGCCACGGATCAAAGTTCCCAAAGTGGCTCGTTCCTTATGTGTTCTTGCGTTTATGCAAGG
>JACRUB010000109.1:6585-17824 GCA_014305015.1 Vulcanimicrobiota bacterium
GTAATCAGTAGCATGAGTGCCATGGAGACTCCTGCGCTCACGAGGCCGAGCGTTGTCGTACGGCCGAAGCGAAACCAGCGGAAGAAGATGACGACACTTGCTATTGTAAGCGCCGCCAGTGTATCCCATTGCCAGGCGAACATGTGCGCGGCCTGGCTATATCCAATCGACCAAGCGCCGGCGATGATGATGAAGCAAACGAATGTGATAACGCGGTAGCGCGTAAGGCGATCGGGGGCGCCGTCGGCGAACAGCGACGGTGCCAAGCTACGCCGTCACGGTGGAACTGCGCTGCTTCCACGATTCGGGCGGCAGGCCATTGGCAACTTGCACCATCTCGATGCAATCTTCAACCGGGCAAACCATCATGCAGAGATTGCACCCGACACAGTGGTTCTGGTCCACCTTGAGCATCGCGACGTCATCGACGAGGACGCGGTCGATGCATTGATGCGCGGCGTCTTCGCACGCGATGTAACACTTGCTGCAGTGGATGCATTTCTCTTGGTCGATCTCGGCCACGATTTGATAGTTGAGGTTGAGATTCTCCCAAGTCGTGATCTTGTTTTGGGCCTGTCCGATAAGCCCGTCCAGGGCGCCAATCCCACGCGAGTCCATGTAGTTGGAAAGCCCGTCGATCATGTCTTCAACGATGCGGAAACCGTGATGCATGACGGCCGTGCAGACTTGCACGTTGGTTGCGCCGAGCAAAAAGAATTCGACCGCATCCTGCCAAGTGGAGACTCCGCCTATGCCCGAGATAGGAATGCCGACTTCGGAATCACGGGCACACTCGTTGACCATATTGAGCGCAATCGGCTTTACTGCCGGACCGCAATACCCGCCATGCGAACTCTTCCCATCGACGTGCGGAATTGGGTTCCACGTTTCGATGTCGACGCCGATGAGGCTGTTGATCGTGTTGATCATGGAGATCGCGTGAGCGCCGCCCCGTTTGGCAGCGCGCGCGGTGGCGCGCACGTCGGTGATATTTGGCGTGAGCTTGACGATGACCGGAACTTCGGCTGCCTCGACCACCCACGCGGTGATCATCTCGACGATATCGGGATGCTGGCCGACGGCCGCACCCATGCCGCGTTCGCTCATACCGTGCGGACATCCGAAGTTGAGCTCAAAACCGTCGACGCCCGCGGCCTGTACCCGTTTGACCAACTCATGCCATGGTCCGCGTTCGGGTACTTCCATTAACGAGCCGATAATTGCCCGGTCCGGATATTTTGCTTTGCACTCGCGAATCTCTTGAAGATTTTCTTCGAGTGGTCGGTCGGTAATCAGCTCGATGTTATTGAGTCCGATAATTTTGTTTTGTTTGTAGTCCAGGGCTGCAAAGCGTGAGGTCACGTTTACGATCGGCGTGCCGAGGGTTTTCCAAACCGCGCCGCCCCAGCCGGCATCGAACGCGCGTAAAACTTGGTAGCCGCTGTTGGTCGGTGGCGCGGAGGCAAGCCAAAACGGATTGGGACTCTTGATGCCGGCCAGATTTGATTGAAGATTAGCCATGTTTTGTCACCCTACGCTGGAGCCTGCCCTGAGCCGTGTCGAAGGGAAGGGTCGTTTAAATACGCATCGACGCTACGGGCGGCGACTTTGCCTTGTTCGGCCGCCTCGACGACCATTGCCTCGCGTGTGCCTTTTTCGAAGATGCAGTCGCCCGCCGCAAAGACGCCGTGCCGTGAGGTTTGCAAGCTCTCGTCTACATCCACAACGCCTTCACGAGTGCGTATGCCAAGCTCCGCGAAGGTATCGAGCAGGCGCGATTGCCCGATTGCACTGATAATTGTATCGGCCGGCTCGATAAATTCCGAGCCCTGAATGGTCTTCGGTACGTGCATGAGGCTCTCCAAGACACCTTCGCCTGCCGCCACCAACTCCGTCCTGATGAATTCGACGGCGCTCACGCGACCATTCTCGCCGATAATGCGCTTCGGGGCGCAGAAGAAGCGGAACTCGATGCCCTCCATCTTTGCGAAATCATATTCAAATTCGTAAGCGGTCATCTCGGCTTCGCCCCGGCGATAATACATCGTGACGTGTTCCGCGCCCAAGCGTTTGGCACACGTGAGGGCATCGATCGCGGTATTGCCCGCCCCGATGACGGCAACGTGCTTACCGAGATTGCCAACGTCCTTGCCAAGCTTTGCGCGTTCGATGAAATCGAGCGCATCGAGGACCCCGCCTAACTCTTCGCCCGGAATGGCGAGTTTCGGTACGCGGCCCATACCGCATGCGAGAACAACCGCATCGAAATCTTTAAGGAGCGATGCTAGGGTGATATCGCGTCCAACATGCGCGTTCGTCACAACGTTGGCGCCAAGTTTAACGACTTGCTGTGCTTCCCAGATCGCGACTTCAGCGGAGAGTCGAAAGGGAACAATGCCGTAAGTGTTCAGGCCGCCGAGTTGATCGTTTGAATCGAAGATCGTTACCGCGTGCCCGAAGCGTCGCAGATCGCGTGCAGCAGAGAGGCCCGCCGGGCCCCCTCCGATGATCGCGACGTGCTTACCGCTCGAAGGACCGGGCGTGAAGATTTCAACGTCGTTGTCCATCACCCAGTCGATTGCGTAACGCTGTAAGTCACCGATCCGGATGGGCGAATCATCTTTCTTATAGACGCAGGCGCCTTCGCACAATTCTTCGGTCGGACAAACGCGAGCGCAACTGGCGCCCATGGCGTTGGCGTCCAAAATGACGCGGGCGCTGCCTTTGAGATTTCCCGTCGCGATTTTGCCGATAAATGATGCCACGTCGATGTGCGTCGGGCATGCGTTCATACACGGTGCGTCATAACAATTGAGGCACCGGTTAGCTTCCAGCTTGACTTCGAGTTCGGTGAGCGGTTTGTGAATCGGCTCGCCGAGGGTAGGATAATCCATTTTGCTATTTATGTGTTGGGAACCCCAAGTTCATGCCGGCGTTGCTTTCATCCCAGCGGCTGGTCACGACCTTACCGCGAGTGTAGAAGCGAAAGCCGTCTTCGCCGTAAATGTGCAGATCTCCGAACAGCGAGTGTTTCCATCCGCCGAAACTATAATACCCAACGGGCACCGGAATCGGGACGTTGATGCCCACCATGCCGACTTCGACTTCGCTCTGGAACTTACGGGCGGCAGCCCCGTCACGCGTGAAGATCGAGGTTCCGTTTCCGTATGGGTTGTGCGCGATAAGCTGGAGCGCATCTTCCAGCGTAGAAGCCCGGACATTGATAAGCACCGGGCCGAAGATCTCCTCGGAATAGATCGACATCTGCGGCTTGACCTTATCAAAAAGTGTGGGGCCGATGAAGAATCCTTGCTCGTGATCCGCTACCTTTAAAGGGCGGCCGTCAACGCTCAAGAGAGCGCCGTCGCGCTCGCCTTCCGCGATCAGACGCAGTACACGGTCACGCGCCTGTGGCGTTACGAGCGGGCCCATATCATTTTTGCGGTCGTGACCCGGCCCGACCTTGATGCTTTCAGCGCGCTTGCGAACCTCAGCGATGAACTTCTCCGCGGCGTCGCCGACGGTGATCGTTGCGGATATCGCCATGCAGCGCTGGCCCGCCGAACCAAAAGCGGCGGAGACGGCGGCATCGGCGGCGGCTTCCATATCGGCATCCGGCATGACGACCATGTGGTTTTTTGCGCCGCCCAAAGCTTGCACGCGTTTGCCCTGCGTTGCCGCGGTTTCATAAATGTACCGAGCAATTGGGGTCGAGCCCACAAAACTGATCGCGGCAACATCGGGATGATGCATCAACGCATCGACTGCGACCTTATCGCCGTGGACCACGTTGAACACCCCGTCCGGCAAACCCGCATCCGCGAAGAGTTCCGCCACCCGGACGGCCGCAGACGGATCGCGCTCGGAGGGTTTGAGGACAAACGTATTCCCGGCGGCAATTGCAAGGGCGAACATCCACGCGGGCACCATAATAGGAAAATTGAACGGCGTAATGCCGGCACAAACGCCAAGCGGCTGTCGAATCGAATACGTGTCGATGCTGCGCGAGACGTTCTCGCTGAACTGCCCTTTGAGTGCCTGCGGAAGCGAGCACGCAAAATCGATAACCTCCAGCGCGCGAGCGATTTCGCCTTCTGCGTCGCTGACGATCTTGCCGTGTTCGCTCGCGAGAATGGACGCAAGTTCGGGCGTATGATCGCGAACGAGGTGCCGGAACGCGAATAGAATCTCTGCGCGTTTGCCGAGCGGCGTCCGGCTCCAGGCGGGAAAAGCGGTCTTGGCGGCTTGCACCGCCCGATCGACCATCTCCTCATCGGCAAAGGCAACGTGAGCCTGCACTTGACCGCGGGCCGGGTCGAAGACATCGCCAAGACGCCCTCGGGCATCCGCGACGGCCTTGCCGCTTATGTGATGGCCGATGGTGCGCAGGGCAGGTGGTGCTTGCATCCAGCGATGTTCTTCCGTAGTTCCACGGACGCCTCGTCCGAATCTGGGGCAAGCGACGGTTATATCGGCTGCCGGCTAGGGTATATAGTCGCTTCTATGAGCATCATCACTGGCGAAATTGACTTTTGCACCTGTCGCGACGAGGTTACGGGTCACGACGCTTTCGGCTGCACGCGCCAGGGCTGTGACTGCACCCAAACGCAGTCGCAATTCGAGCAGCAGGCCGCTGTGTTGGCGTCGCTCGAGTACCTGCACGGCTAAAACAGGGCAAGTTGATCCGTCGGTGCGGCGGGTGCTTCCGGCTGCGAGGCGGTCGCCACAAAGGAACAGAGCAAGTTGGTGAGCGCCATTTGCTCGATAGTCGAGCAACGCAGATCCAGTAGGCGCGGGGAGCATACCAGGACTGCAAGGCAACGCGCGCGCGAAATCGCGACGTTAAAGCGGTTGCGGCTGAAAAGAAATTCAATGTTGCGCGGTAGTTCTTCGCTGCTCGAAGTTGCCATGGAGAAGAAGACGACCGCCGCCTCCTGACCTTGAAATTTATCAACGGTTCCAACTCTCACCGTGATATTGCGTTTTTTGAACTCGCGCTGAATGCGGCGGCGTTGCGCGTTGTACGGGGTGACGACGAGAATATCGTCAGCGGTGAGCGGTCCAGTCTTTCCCTGGGCATCCGTCCAGCTCGCAAGGAGCAGGGTCTCGATCTCCGCGGCGAGACGCACTGCCTCTTCGGTTGACTCTTGCGCATTCTCTCTATGATCCACTGGAATAAATCGCAGACCGGCACCACGTAGGCCGGCACCGGATTCTACAACTTGCTGATTTGTCTGCGGAGCACTGCGTAAACGCCCTTCGTAAACATTCTCAGAGATGAATTCGCACAGAGTGGGATGCATGCGATAGCTTTCGTCAAGAAAGACCCCACGTTCAGGCGCAATCGTCGCATCGTCACCCAGCAGGTGCTCGAGCGCCGAGCACCCGATTCCATCCGGGTGCGTTCCTTGGGAGACCTGCGCCAATTGCAGCGGATCTCCAAGCAAGACAATGTTTCTCGCGGACGGTGCAACGGCCACCGTATCCGCAAGGGCAATCTGGCCGGCTTCATCGATGAAAAGATAGTCTAGTACTTCCGCCAGCTCTTCGCGGGCAAATAACCATGAGGTGCCGGCGGCAAGCTGCCAATCTTGTGCGCCGAACGCTCCGTTATCGTCTGTGCTTTCGATCATCGCAACCGGCAGGCGTGATACAAATTCAGAATCTTCGCCCGAGCTGCACTTCTGTAAACCACGGAAGCGCATGGCAAGTGCCTGAGCCGTTTCTTCGACCTTGTGCAGCAGATTGTGAATCGCCGCGTGGCTGTTAGATAAAACCCCGACGCGTTTTCCGCTGCGTAGCAGCTCGGTAATAACCGACGCGGCCTTGGTTGATTTTCCGCTTCCCGGAGGGCCTTGAATAAACAGATAGCTGCCGTCGAGCGCACATACGAGCTCCGAAAGCGTTTGCGCGCTTACATGTTCAGGTTGGATTCGCTCGCCGGGTTGGTGATCTTTTAAGCGTGGGGGTTTGCGCAGGAGTAAGTCTTCGACAAGCTCAGACTGAGAAGGTTGCTGCGCAAGGTAGCGCTGCGCGATGCGTTCGAGAGACGCTTCTTGAGCGTCTGTGGCGATCGGTCGTCCCGGGATAAGCGCCTTCAGCGGCCCCGCTCCATGCACCGCGGCACTGCGCTTAAGTTGCAAGCGATTTGTCTCGGGGTCGATTGCGATAAGTTCGCCCGCGCTTTTGCGGGTCGCTGGGTCAAAGACCGTTCCGAGTTTGAGTTTGTACTGCTGATCCGGAAAGGCGTACGTGTAAACAAGGTTCTTTTCGGTGCTCTTGAGCTTGAATGGCTCGACGTCGTTACACAGCCGCAGGCCGCCGACGGCCTCATTGTCGCCGTGAATGAGATCGTCGCGATTCTCGCACCGGTCGTAGAAGGCCCACCACAGGGGCTTTTGCTCACGGCGGTGATACTCCATCACATGCGCGAGCATCCAGCGAAGACGCTCCCCATCCGGCTGTTGCTCAATGGTGAAGGCATCAAAGTCTTCGAGACCGTGGAGCAGCGAGTCGCGGAGTTCCTGGCGGTCGGAAAGTTTAGCGGCTTCTTTCTTTCGGCGCTGACAGCGAGAACATGCTTCGACGGGCTCAGCATGACACAATTCTGAATCGGCCTTAGAGTACCACGCCATCTCGCCATGGCGCGCGACTGCTTCGGCGCGCAATTCAAGGAGCCACTCGCGCAGCATCCAGGTCGAGCGGCAATCGTCTTGATTGTAGCGCTCGATATCATCTAGAATGTCTTGGCGCGAGCGGTCTTGCACCCATGTTTCATACATGACGATGGAGTCGCCGCCGAACTTTGTCTCCGTCTCACGTTTCATTTCGTAAAACGCTTCGAGTTTCTTGATGGAGTACGACGGCTGCGAAATGACGATTCCCTGGCGAACGACGGCGTACAGATCGACGAAGACCTCGCCACGCAAGAGGTCGTCCACTTCGTTTTCCCGCGTGCTATGCAAGCCCATAAGTTTTCGCAGCGCGGTTTTCTCATAGGGCGCATAATGGTACACATGCATCTCCGGAAACTGCTTGCGGCGTTCCGTGAGATAATCGATGAAAGCCTCAAAGGCGCGCTTTTCTTCCACGGGCGTGTGCCCCCAAAAGCTACGGAACGGCAGGGCTTCATCCGGTGCATACACGCCGAAGAGATATTCAAGACCGCGGCCCGGCATAAACAGCGGATCGCCTTCCATATCGAAAAAAATGTCGCCGCGCGCGGGCTTGGGTAAAAGCGCGAACCCCAGTTGCTCTTCCTTGGGATCCAACAGCTCGTAAAAGTATTTTTGCACGGTCCCGCTGCTGTTTGGCGCGAAGGCCTCGCGCTGCTGTTGTTGCAGGCGCGCTTGACGATGCAAGGTGAGAAACGTGGGCTCGGCCATGGCGGGGGGCCGCTGTTGCGGCGTAGCCGTTGCCAGCTCGCCGAGGGTAGAAATCTCTGCGCCTTGCAGCTTCTTGATTTGATCGCGCCGGATGCGCGCGACCAAACTCAAATGATCGTCGTCCTCGCGCCGCTGCTTGCAGACCGGATCCCACGCGCAGACATCGCAGTGCTGGACCTTAAGCGGATAGGTTTCTCGCTTGGTGCTTGATTCGAACCGCTGACGGAGCCGCCGGTAGTAGGCGCGGTAATGCTCGACGCGGTGGTTTTCTTCGCGGCCGTCGCCGAGGATAACGTGCATCTGCGCCGGGAGCGTGCCTTGAATCGCTGCGAGCTGCTCGCTGTAAAAGCACAGCTGAATAATAAAATACGGTTTCGTGTGCAGCGCGAGCTTGGTATCCGCGACCTCGTAGCTCCAAGCCCACTTTGCGGACGGGGTTTCGACGCGCAACAAAAAATCTGATTTGCCGAGCCAAGTGCCGTCGAAGAAGACGCCCTGATAGATAATGCGCGCGCCGGCCTGCATAGCACGGGCCGTGGCGTCAGCTGCGGATTTTAGGTTCTCCGGAGTATTCTCGCCGGGAACTTCAATCGTAACGACGTCGTCGAATTGCGTTTGCAGCCGCTGCAGGTGCCGGGCTTCGTGCTCGATACCTTTGCTCGCAATCAACTCCGCCTGTGCGGATTTTGCCGGACGCTCGCGTGCGCCGAGGGCGACAAGACGCTCGAGTTCGATAAGGTGTTCGCACTCGAGAAAATTGTTGAGATCGGTGGCTGAGTAAATCAGCCGCCCATCAAGCAGTTGCAATGAAGGCGGGCTCCCTAGTGCGCAGTGGAGTTAGGAATCCAAGCAGTGCTTCGACACGATCGGCGTTACCCATCTGCAAATACCGCGCGATGCAGGCCTCGAACACGTGGCGCGTGACGATGACGTCCGCCATGGCACGGTGAGCAGAGCGGCAAAGCAACTCCGGTGGATTGATATTGAAGAAATGTCGTAGAGTTTGGTTTTTGTGGTTCGGCGCATCGGGGCAGACCTTGGCTGCGAGCCGCCAGGAACAGGCCACGGGCCGGAAACGCAGTGTCGGCAGAAAAGCCATATCGAAGCGCGCGTTGTGCGCAACGACGATGCTGTTGCGCACGAGCAATTGCAGGTGCGGGAGCACCTCGTCTAACCGAGGTGCTCCAACAACGCAAGCATCCGAGATTCCATGGATCGATGTTGCGAATGGGGGAATAGGCATCATCGGATCGATTAGGGTCTCGAAGGCGGTGACGGTTCTTCCGGCGCGCACAACCAAGCACGCGACTTCGACGACGGCGGCGGTGGTGGGGGAGATGCCGGTCGTCTCGACGTCGACGAATGCGAAGGTTGCATCTGCGAGCTGTGTTCCGTCCATGACACGACGATAGACTCACCAGGTGCCATACGTGTGGCATTACGAACCTAGGTGACGTGGATCTCAGTCTGCTTCCCAGCAATTCGGACGAGCTGGTTGCTTTGCTCGACCTGCTTCCCACGCCGAGCGTGATCGCGCTCAATCCAGAATGCACGACCGTGCGGATGAACCGGGCATTTACCGATCTCATCGGCCTGCCGTCCGAAGGCGAGGCCCACACCTGCACACCCGGTCAGTGGGCCCGTCCGTACACCTATAAGCGCAACGGCCGCGAACTGGAAGGCACCGAGTTGCCGATACGCGTTGCGATCGCCACCGGGCGCGAATTGCGAAACGCCGACGTGGAACTGCATATGGACGACGGGCGCGTCTTTCATTTGGTCGGCTCGGCCGCGCCGCTGCGCGATGCATTGGGGACCATTACCGGCTCGGTCGCGACGTTCATGGACGTTACGGAGCGCCGTTCCTTGCAGCGCAAAAACGAAGCACTCAGTGCGCGGCTCACCTATCTTGCAGAGGCGGGCCAAGAGCTCTCCGAGTCGCTCGATATGCGCGCGGTCCTTGATACGCTGACTCGCATTATGGTGCCGCGCTTTGCTGATTGTGTTTCCATTTCACTCATGGACGAAGGCGGCAGCACCAACATGTTCCACGTATTTCATCGCGATCGCGAGGTGCTATCGAAACTCGTCGAAACACGCGCACGGCTCAAGCAGACCGGCCCCTCGAGCTTTCTCATCACCGAACGCGTCAGAAAGTCGGGCCAAGGGGGAGTCATCGAGGACCTGCAGAGCGTCATGGATGATCCGGACGCGGACGC
Source organism: Vulcanimicrobiota bacterium (assembly GCA_014305015.1). Classification (GTDB taxonomy): domain Bacteria; phylum Vulcanimicrobiota; class Vulcanimicrobiia; order Vulcanimicrobiales; family Vulcanimicrobiaceae; genus JACRUB01. The sequence continues at coordinate 16,190 of JACRUB010000109.1, forward strand.
GCAGTACCGGCAGTACGTGCAGGAGCTTTCGGAGCAGTTTGGTTTTAAGAAAGCCGTCGTCGTTCCCATGAAGAACCGTTGTGTTTTCGGCGGAATCTTGATGGCCATCGGCGGCGCCGAGCGTCTTTATACGGAAGAAGACCTGCGGCTGCTTGAGGAGTTGGGCCGGCGCGCTGCCAGTGCGATCGACAACGCCCGCTCCTACGAACGCCAGCGCCGGCTTGCCGAAACCTTGCAAGAGGCGTTGCTGCCCGCCCATTTGCCGCATGTAGAAGATCTTGAGTTCGATGCTGTCTACGCACCCGGCGACGACGAAGCTTCGGTCGGCGGCGATTGGTATGATGCCTTCGAGCTGCCGGATGGACGGGTCGCAGTCTCCATCGGCGACGTTACCGGGCGCGGCATCGACGCCGCCGTCGTCATGAGCAAGATGCGGCATGCCATTAAAGCGCTTACGCTTTACGAATCAGATCCGACGAAATTACTGGATGCCGCCGACACCATGTTGCGCGGCAGCCACAGCGAGGCGATCGTCACCGCACTCGTTGGAATGCTCGATCCCCGCGCCGGTACGCTCACCTATGCCACTGCAGGTCATCCGCCCCCGTATTTGCGGCGCGCGGGAGGACGCGTCGTGCAGCTGCCGTGCAACGGATTGCCGCTTGGGCTGCGCAATAATGAGAAAGAGCCGGGCGCGGTTACCGTGCACCTCTGCCCCGACGATATCATTTTATTTTATACTGATGGTTTGCTCGAATCAACGCACGATCTCACCGAAGGCGAACGCCGCATTATCAATGCGCTCTCTGAACTCGATCCGGAAACGTATCGCGAAGCCGCCCACTCGATTCGTGCAACGGTTTTGCATGACGGATCGCGCGATGATGTCGCGGTGCTTACCATTCGCATCCTGAGCAGCGGGAACGATCGCTCGGCCGATACCCTGCAATGGTCGTTCGATTCCGAGAATGCGTTGCTCGCACACCAGTCGCGCAAACTGCTGCTGAGCTATCTCGTGCAGCTCGGGGCGCGCGGCGAGGATTATTCAAGCGCCGAGCTCGTTTTTGGCGAGTTAGTCGGCAACGTCGTGCGCCATACGGCGGGGCGAGTCACGGTGCGCGTCGATTGGAGGGGCGGCTATCCGGAACTGAGCGTACTCGACTCCGGAGCCGGTTTTGATTTCGAAGCGCATCTGCCGGAGGACATGCTCAGCGAAGCCGGCCGCGGACTCTTTTTGGTCAATGCGCTCACGCGTGAGTTTGATGTAAAAAAGGCACCCGAAGGTGGCACGCTGGCGCGCGCCGTGCTGCAACTAGAACGCGCTAAATAGATCCGTCCTAACGTAGCGCAAAGTGCGCGCCGCTTTGAGAAGATACTGTTCGCTCGCGCCTTTTATTCCAAAGATGTAACGCCAACCATTGATTTCAAACGCGAGCGTCGAATCGTCGCAGCCAAAACCGCACCGCCCCAGTTCGAAATACCCGGTCACTCCAAACTGTCTGAGATAGACGCGTTTACCTGTCATCGTTATCTCGCTTGGGCGCCCGCCGAACATGTGCGCGTAGCGACATGCAGTCACCTCGTGGCAACCCGGCCTGTACCAGATACCGATCATGTAGTCGTCCTGTGCAATAT
>JACRUB010000213.1 GCA_014305015.1 Vulcanimicrobiota bacterium
TCTCAAAGGTAAAGACTACACGGTTGAGTTTATCGCGGCAACCGACGACGGCCGGCGCGCGAGCGCGCAGGTTACCGTGCATTTGAATCGTTGAATCAGCGGCAACCGAATTTCACGTTCTCGCCGCCACGAAAGCCGTACGATGGTCCTTCAACCTGCTCTGTTCCATGCCCGGTAACGCGGTCGTAGGTTTTCTCCGTTCGCAAGACTTCGCTAGCGAGCGAGTTTAACTGGTTGTCGCCCGCAGACTGCAGCATTGCTTTGGTCTGCGCGAATGACTGCCCAAGAACAGTAATTGTGCTCGTGCGGCCGGCAATACCAGCAAGCGCGATTTCAACGTGTCCGATTTCGTGGTTCCGCAGGGCATCCGCAAAATCGCCGAGCGTCTCCCGCTGCGAGGCTGACATGTCCGGCCAGCTCCATCGTGGCAAGACTATTGTCGATTGGCCCGGCGCCAGCGAATACATAATACGGGCGCTTCCCCGATAGCCGAGCGACGGAACGTGTGTGATGGTTGTCCCGACGAAACGCGCTTGAAAGCGGTACCGGTAGAGCCCAACAAGCGGATGATCGGCAGCATAAAATGCGGCGGCATTGCAATCGTGAAAGCGACGCACGTCGTAGCGCGTGGTATAAACGCGAGGCGTTGCGGCTAAAAGCGCGACGGCGAGCGCCGTGCAAAAAAGTTGTTTGAACATAAGAGTGTCCGGCACTTTACAACGCCGGGCAGCCTTCATTCGTTACGGTGCCTGCAGTTAGCTGGTCTTCACCGAAATTTTCTTCGCTTGCGCTTTTCTGTTATAATCAGCGGCCCGTATGACTGTCGCTGAAAAACCCGCCACCTCTTGCCTTGCTGGAGCCCTCGTGCGGGCGTTGCCCGGGTCGAGTCGCGCCATTGCCACGCTCCTCGAGCGTCTTCGGGCGAACTTCGGCACCTATGCGCTCCATGAGACGGCGTCCGGTTCGCGGCCCTACCTAGCCGCCGCGCTCTACGAGGCGCTGGGAAATCAAATGCTGGTCGTGGTGCCGACGCCGGATGCCGCCGAACGGACCTTCGCAGATTTGCTCTACTACCTCGAAGAGCCCGAGCCCCAAACCGTCTGCCTGCTTCGATCGCGTGACGAGACTATCGGGACAATCGAGAGCCCCTCCGAGCGCAGCGCGCGCATGGGGCTGCTGGCAGATCTCATTCGCGGCGAGCGGCGCCTCGTGGTCGCCCCTGTCGCGGCGATCCGCCAATATCTCATAGCGCGCGAGCAATTCGCGGCCCTCACCTTTGAGCTGAGCGCCGGGGCGGACGCGGGATGGGAAAAGACGCAAACCGCGCTCTACCGCAACGGATATCATCGCGTCGACGTCGTCGGCGCCGCAGGCGAGTATGCCGTGCGCGGCGGCATTCTCGACCTCTTCCCCGGCTCCGCGGACAGTGCCGTCCGCATCGAGTTTTTCGGCGACACAATTGAAACGATTCGCCCTTTCGACTTGCAGTCGCAACGCAGCGACGGCGAACTGGAATGTATAGAAGTTGTACCGTGGAGCGAGATTCCGCGCGATGCGCAGATGCGCGAGCGTCTCGTGCACCGATACGACGGGCCGCCGAATGTCACGTCTGCCCTTCGAGCGTTTGTCGCGAGCGGTCGCGATCTGCCCGAAGCGTGGGTTTCGCTCGTCTCCGATACGCGTGACACGATTTTCGAATACTTCAACGAGCGCGCCACGTTTCTGATCGAAGAGCCCTCGATGTTACGCGCCATTGAACGCGGACTCGATGAAGAACGCACGCGTGAAGAACAAATCTTACTTGCGGGCGTCGAGTCAGGCGAGCTTGATGTCGATTCGTCCGAGGTCGGCGAAGCGTTGCTTGCAGAAGTTGCGGCCCCGCATCCCGCGCTCGGCGATTTAACTGCGCATTTAGAGCGCCGTCGGGTTCTTGTTATTCCCGGCGCGATTGAAAACAGTGACGATCAAGCGTGGCTTCCGCGCGTTATCGAGAGCGCGGTTCTGGAGTCGCGCCCCGCCGAGCATTTCAACCGGCAGATGGAGATGATGCTGCAATCGCTACGCGATTGGGTGGAGGCCGGCGAGACCGTTGTCTTGATCAGCTCCGGTGCAGCGCGAACGGCAGATATCGTTCGCGGCGCGGGGCTTACCGTCGAGCGAACCGCACATTCCATTCATTTACGCGCCGGGTCGGCACTCGGCGGCAACCTCTCAACAAACGGGCACTCGAAGAAAGGAACGATCTATCTCGATACAGGCAGCATCGAGACCGGGTTTGCGATTCCCGATCTGCATCTGCACGTTTTGGGCGACCGAGAGCTCTACGGTCAACCGCCAAAACGCGTTAAGATCCGCGCCGTCAAAGAAGGCGTCCCGGTTACGCTCGCCGATTTACGTGTCGGCGACTACGTCGTGCATGCCGTGCACGGCATCGGGCAATACATTGGGCTGCGTAATGAAAAAATTCTCGGCGCAACGCAAGACTATTTGGATCTGCGCTATGCGGGGACGGACCGCATGCTCGTGCCGGTCACGCAGATGCACCAAGTTACGAAGTACGGCGCAAGCGAAGGCGGCACGCCGCGTCTCTCAAAGATGGGGGGCGCCGATTGGGCGCGCACAAAGGGCCGCATCTCCGAGCAACTCGCAAAGATCGCGGAAGGCCTCGTCGAGCTGTATGCGGAGCGAGAACTTGCGCGCGGGCATCAGTATCCGACCGATACGCCCTGGCAAGCGGAACTCGAAGAAGCGTTCCCCTACGATGAAACGCCCGATCAAATGAAAGCAATCATCGATACGAAGGCCGACATGGAGCGCGCGCGCCCGATGGACCGCTTAGTTTGCGGCGACGTCGGCTACGGCAAGACCGAGGTCGCCGTTCGAGCTGCCTTCAAAGCGATCGCGGACAAAAAGCAAGTGGCCGTCCTTGTGCCGACAACGCTGCTGGCGGCGCAGCATCACCGGACGTTTAACACGCGCCTCGCCGGTTTTCCGGTGCGCATTGAAGAGCTCTCGCGTTTCAAAACCAAAAAAGAGCAGCAGGCGATTCTTAAAGACTTGGCCGACGGCCGGGTCGATATCGTGGTCGGTACGCACCGGCTTTTGCAAAAAGACGTGACCTTCGCCGATTTAGGGCTGATCGTTGTCGATGAAGAGCAACGCTTCGGGGTGATGCACAAGGAGCGGCTCAAACAATTGCGTGCGTCGGTGGACGTCCTGACGCTTTCTGCAACGCCGATTCCCCGGACGTTGCATATGTCGCTCATGGGCGTTCGCGATCTCTCGCTCATACAAACCGCGCCGCGCAACCGCATGTCGATCAAAACCATCGTCGTACCGGCGGGCGACGCGGTGGTTGCGCGCGCAATTACCTCCGAACTCGATCGCGGCGGCCAAGTATATTACGTCCATAACAGGATCGAATCTATTTATGCCGTCGTAAACGCCCTGCAGAAACTCGTGCCCAAGGCGCGCATCGCGATCGGACACGGCCAGATGACCGAGGGTGAGCTCGAACCGGTCAGGAGCAAGTTCATTGACGGCGAGG
>JACRUB010000055.1 GCA_014305015.1 Vulcanimicrobiota bacterium
CATCGAGCGTCACCACCCACGGCGAGATCGAGGTCGCAAATGACTTGCCCAAAAACGGTCCGAGCGGTTGATATTCCCAGCCTTGGATGTCGCGCGCACTCCAATCATTGACGATCACCATACCGAAAATATGATCGCGCGCTGCGTCAATCGGCATCGGAACGCCATGCTCGGTTGCCGGACCGGTAACAAAGCCCATCTCCAGCTCGATATCGAGCGAACGGCTTGGACCGAAGCTTGGTTTCTGCGCATCGGGCGGCTTGCTCTGGCCGCTTGGGCGAACCACTGGCGTTCCGTCAATTACGATAGTGCTGGAACGGCCGTGATACCCGATCGGCAAATAACGCCAATTCGGCAAGAGCGGCTCGCTGCCGGGACGCAACATTTTTCCCATGTTGGTTGCGTGCTCGAGCGAGGAATAAAAATCGACGTAATCACCGACTTCGAACGGCATCACCATCTGGACCATAGCTTGCCGTACAAAAAGCCGATCCGGATCACCGCTCCGTCCGATCTCGTCATTGCCGGGCTGCAGCAGCTCCGTAACGCGCTCGCGTAGCGTGCTCCACATCGGGCGCCCCGTCGCGAGCAACGCGTTAAGTGTGGGCGCCGTCAGAATTTTGCGGTCTGCAAACTGGACGTCGAATAGGCCGTCGAGCGTCGCCCGGTGGAGGTCGAAAATTTGCTCGCCAATCGCGATACCGATATGCGGCTCGTTTCCTTTGGCTAGGAAGACTCCGTAGGGCAAATTCTCAACCGGAAAATCCGAGCCGGCCGGAACGTCGATCTTCATACTGCCGCCTTCGAGAGTCGCAACATGCCGAGGGCCATCAGATCTTGCACCGGCTCTTCAAAACTGCAACTGCCGTAGGCCACGAAGCCAGTGCTGCGCGCGACTTGGATTTGAGGTACCGATGCCGTGCGGTTTCGCCAAGAGAACACATCGGTCGTCACGGTGAACGCCTTCTCGTCGCGCTCCTCAAGAATCTCGATAATTTCTTCATCGCTTGCGTCTTCGCGAATAAAGATCGCCGCCGCCAAAATGTTTAAGAAGCCATGCAGGACGAAACCGGTCTGCGGGTCGAGATGACGCACGGGATGGTGGAGCCCGGCAGTTGCCTTGAAGGGGACATTCTCCGCAAAGGCCGCGCGCAAGAACGGCGCGACCTCCGCACTCGATGGAAATGAAGCCTGCGTCGCCCCGCCGCAGCGAATCTTCGCGCCGAACTTGGCGCGCGAGATTGCGGCCATTGCGCCGGGCAAGAGATCCGCGTACCGATCTGTACGAGGAATTTCAATGTAGATGGGAAGCTCTCGTAGTCCCGCGTTTTGCGCGACCATGCCGAATTGTCCGATGACTGGATCGTATGTGTCGCGCACCGCGGCCACCGCCGGAACCGGCACCTCAAGTGCCTCAATCCGGACAGGCATCCCCTCGGCGTTGCATTTCACCAGGGTCTCGAGCAAACTGGTCGCGTTACCGAGCCACGCGCGCGGGTCGGTTCCCGCATCGACGATGACGGAGAGCGGATACGGCTGAAAGACTGCGCCATCCGCAAGATCCTCGAGCTCTTCACAGAGTTCAAACACGCGCGATGCAGGAACGATAAAGCGCCCGCACATCCATCCCCATTCTCCGCTGCGTACGGTGCCGTATTCCTCGGCAGCAGGTTGCATGTCGAGTCCGGCAGGCGGGAACAACCCCGCGTAGTCGATCAGGCCGCTAAATAATGCACGTGTCGCTTCCACGCAGGGCTCATTCGTCGCGGCGGACCAGGGCCCTTATGGCCGCCCCGCCAAATGCTTGCTCATGAGTACGATGGCATCAAAACAGAGCAACCCGCTGGCAAATATTGATTGGGCCTACCTTGAGTTTTACGTCGGCAACGCTAAACAAGCGGCGCACTATTACTGCTCGGCGTTCGGCTTCAATCAAGTTGCCTATGCGGGCCCGGAAACCGGGACCCGAGATCGCGCATCGTACGTTCTCGAGCAGAACAAACTGCGATTTATGCTTACGAGCAGCTTACGCGATGACGACGAGATTTCCGATCACGTCCGCAAACACGGCGACGGCATTAAAGATGTCGCGATTCTCGTTCAGGATGCCCGTGCCGCCTATGACGCCGCGGTGGCAGCAGGTGCAAAATCGGTCCTCTCCCCCACCGAAAGCACCGACAGCACGGGAAGGGTGATCAAAGCCACCATCGCCACGTACGGCGAGACGGTGCACTCATTTATTCAGCGCGACGGCTATACCGGCGTCTTCTTGCCGGGCTTTATTGAAGCACGTAAGAGCATCGAATGGACGCGAAAGCCGAATCTTTCTCACGTCGATCATTGTGTCGGCAACGTGGGCTGGGGCGAAATGGACCCGTGGGGAGATTTCTACGCACGCGTTTTTGGCTTTTCACAACTGGTCTCGTTTGATGATAAGGATATCTCGACCGAATACACCGCACTCAAGTCCAAGGTGATGACGGACGAACGCCATCGCGTCAAATTTCCGATCAACGAGCCGGCTCACGGCAAAAAGAAGTCGCAAATCGAAGAGTATTTGGACTTCTACCGCGGCCCGGGCGTACAGCACGTCGCAATCGCGACTGAAAATATCGTCGAGACGATCGACGCCCTAAAAGCCAACGGCGTCGAATTCATGGATACCCCGGATGCGTACTACGACGAACTCGAAGCCCGCGTCGGGAAGATCGACGAAGCCATCACCGTGCTACGCGAGCGCCGCATCCTGGTGGACCGCGACGACCTCGGCTACATGCTGCAGATCTTCACCAAGCCGCTCCAGGACCGCCCGACCGTCTTCTTCGAGATCATCCAGCGCAAAGGCAGCCTCTCGTTCGGCAAGGGGAACTTTAAAGCGCTCTTCGTTTCAATCGAGCGCGATCAAGAGAAACGCGGCACGCTTTAATGACCATCGATGCTGTTACTCTCGAAGCCCGAGCGGGGTCGCTCGCTAAGCGTTCCATCAAGACCACCGCCAAGGTTGCCGGCATTACGCTTGCTATCCGGTGCATGGATCTCACGACCCTCGAAGGCAAAGACTCGGTGGGCCGCGTGCGCTCGATGTGCGCGAAAGCCGTGCGGCCTGCCCCCGGGGTTCCAAGCGTCGCCGCCGTCTGCGTCTATCCGAATCTGGTGCATGTCGCCAAGGAAGCCGTCGCCGGATCGACCGTCAAGGTCGCCTCGGTGGCAACTTCTTTTCCGAGCGGCCTCTCTTCATTAGAAGTAAAGCTTGCTGATACCGCATCTGCCATTGCGAACGGCGCTGATGAGATCGACATGGTCATCGACCGTGGCGAATTTCTCGCCGGCAACGAGCAGAAAGTATTCGATGAAATCGTTGCGGTAAAAAAAATCTGCGGCGGCGTGCATCTCAAAGTCATTTTAGAAACGGGTGAGCTGGGCAGTTACGACGTGATCCGGCGAGCAAGCGATCTCGCCCTTGAAGCGGGGGCAGACTTTATCAAGACGTCCACCGGAAAAATCGGTACAAACGCGACCTTTCCGACAGCCGTGACG
>JACRUB010000143.1 GCA_014305015.1 Vulcanimicrobiota bacterium
GGTTTGCGTTGGTCGCGACGCTGAAGAACGACGGCCGTGCGATGTTGACTGACGGCGCGCAAGTGATCGGCGATTAAGGCGCGCGCGCCCGTCGTTCCGAGCATCGTCGGTTCCATCACAATAAGGTATTTGGCGGTAATCGACATGAGCGGCCGCAGTGCGCCCGCATACGGTTGCGGCGCATCGACGATCACGATGTCTTTTTGCAGTACCTGTTCGGCAATATGTTGCACAATCTCGGCACGCAAGGAAAACGATGACACAAGTGTCTGGACAAGTTCTGCGACTTCGATGCCCTCGACGAGGGCAATCGGCGGCGCATCTTCCAAGCGCAAACCGTCGAATGTGCGCACCGCATCCAGCAGCACGGCGATGCTCCGGCGACCCGAAAGATCGGCGTCGATCAGTGCAACCGACCCGCATTTCGCGAGCTGTCTGCTAACTTCTACACAAAGGGTGGACGCGCCGGAGCCGCCCTTTGCACCAATAAACGAGACGGCCCGGTTGGACATTACTCCGCTCCGCCATTTCCGTACAGAACTTGGATGCCGCCGGTTGCCGGCGCTTTTGCAGCGGGCTGCGCAGCAGGCAGCGGGGCAGCGACCTGCGAGGCTTGTATGACGGCGGGGATCGCAGCCGCGGGGCGTTCGACTTGCGCTTGCGGCAGGATAAGCGGTTGCGGCGCAAGAGAGTTTACCGGCTCTTGCGGCGAGCGCAGCGCGAGGCGTAAGGTAGCATTGATATCCGCCATCGCAAGAAGGTTGGCTTGGACGGGAGTCACGCCCAGCGTTACCGTTGCAACGCTCTGTGCATCCGTAGCGGTTGCAGGGCTCGTACTGTCTAAGGCGGAGCCAAGTGCAAGAACGATTGCACCTCGTAGAATCGTCGAAGCAACCGGTGTTTCGGATCCAACCCGGGCTGCTACGGCAATAACGTCGACGCGGTCGCCCGGTTGGATGAGATCGGAAACGCCTTTGACCTTATCGATACCGATCGAAACCGCACGCATTCCGCGTTTGAGCAGCACGGCTAGCCCGAGGCTTTGCGGACGTCCAATCTTTGAGGCTGTAATCGAAGCGCCCGCTGGAATACTGATGAGCGAATATGAACCGAGCGCCTTATGCGGATCGATAAGTGCGTCGGGTTCGATTTGAGATACGTCGCGAGGGGCCGGCTTGAGCATCGCCCGGGTAATCGTTACGCGCGCCGGAATATCTTGCGCGGCAACCACGACGGTGCGCAGCTGCGTTGCGGAAGCGGCGTTCGCACTGCGAACGGACGAGAGATAATTGAGCGTTAGAAAACCGGTCGCGAGCGCTAACGTTCCTGCAATGATAAGGCTGATCTTTTTTTGTTTCATGAAAACAACTTTAATTGAAGATACGGCATTGCGGTTTGCGAGCCGTAAGCGAGGAGCGCTCCGCATGCAATCGCAAGTGCATAAGGGAGCTTACGAGTGCCGGTTGTATCGATGGTGGGGATGACGCCTAGATTGATGCTGAGAAAGTAGCCCTTGAGTTCGGTAAAGAACTGACGGTGGCGCGCAAATGCGATCCACATGATTGCCAGCACCCCTCCCGCGAGCATTGTGTACAGCACGAAAGCAAGCGCTAAGGGAAAGCTGATCGCCGCAGCAACGGCGGCAGCGAGTTTAACGTCGCCGCCGCCGAGCCATCCCCGTGAGTGCGCGAACGTTCCCGGTACAAAGACAAGCGTCATTGCTCCGAACGAATGCAGCAGGGGGACGATCCCATGCCAACCATGGAACGCTATGGCGGCCATGAGGATCGCGACTGTAATCGGGTTGGGAATCTTGCGCGATGCAAGGTCGGTGATGGTTGCGAACATGCAGCCCACCAGTACGACCCACACAAGCCAAGAGGTGCCGGCTTCCACTACCAGCCGGTTTGAACGCTGGTGAACTTTGCGCTGATCTTCGATCCGAGCGCGGTAACGGCTGTAATACACACGGCGGCGATCAAGCCGACGATGAGTGCGTATTCAACCATTGTTGCGCCTTCGTCGTCACGAAGCATGGCCGTGAATTTTTGTAACATGGTTATCCTTTGTAGAGTGTGTGAGTCGCCGGTACAAGTGCGGCGCTCTAGCAAGAATGCTCCGGGACGGTAACACGCCGGCGCCGTTACTGGGCGGTTACCCCTCGGCCTGATGATAGCGACATGAAATCGAACCCGCGTCTGATCGGCCTGTTTGCCGCGCTTCTTCTTCTTGGGACGACCCGCGAAGCGGCCGCAGCTCAGCGTCATGAATTACGGATCGCGTCTGGTCAGTCAGTCGTGCTCAATGCACCGGGCTTACGAAGAGCGGCAGTAGGCGACGGCCACATCGCAAGTGTGGTTCCGGTCGGGAACGAGCAAGCGGTTCTTAGCGGCAAAGCGCCCGGCCGCACGAGCGTCATCCTTTGGACAACCTCGGGTCAATCGTTCTACGCTGTAACCGTAACCGAGCAATCACTTGACGTTGTAACCAGTATGCTGCGCGCGGTCATCACCGAGCCAAACGTTTCGGTCATGACCTTCGACCATGCAATCGTTGTACGGGGCTCGGTTGCGGACACCGCTCACTTCGCAGCCTTAACAGAAGTGCTCTCGCGCTTCGATAAGTATGAAGCAGCTAAAAAATATAACGTCATCAACGCCGTGACTGTCGTCCATCCGTTTGGAGCGATTCAAGACGCGATCGACCGCATAGCGAACAATTCGAGCGTGCGCCTTGACCCGGACGCAAAGGGCAACATTATCGTCAGCGGTCACGTTGCGAACCGCACGCAAGCCGAAGCAATTCTCGCACAAGCGCGCGGCATCGCAGGCCCCTATCTGCCATCCGACGGCAAGGTCATCGACCGCCTGCAAAGCGCCGCTACAAGTCAAATTCGAGTGAAAGTCCAGATTCTCGAGGTCGACGAGAATGGGCTAAAACAGCTTGGCGTGCGCCTCCAGTCCGGAACAGGCAATCCGTTAAATAACGTTGCTAATCCCGGCGAGCGCGATCTCGGCTCCCCAGCGTTTCCGATCTTCGAGAACCCCGGTAAAGGCATCGGCATCGGTTCGTTCTACCGCACGATCGCGCTGGTGCCGACCATCGATCTCCTCATTTCAAACGGCGACGCGAAAATCATGTCGGACCCAACGCTCACGACGATGCCGGGAATGGAAGCAAACTTTTTGGTCGGCGGCGAGATCCCGATTCCATTTGCCAGCGGCATCGGCCAGATTAGCATCTTGTATAAAGATTTCGGCGTGCGTCTGAAAATCAATCCGACGATATTAGGTAGCGGCAGTGTCAACACCGTGATCGAGTCGGAGGTCTCAAGCCTCGACTTTGCGGACGGAATCCAAATTAGCGGATTCTCCATCCCCGCCCTCAAGACGAGCAAGCTCGCCACCGACGTCGTGACGGCCTCTGGCGAGAGCATCGTTATGGGCGGCCTTTTGCAACACGTCGAGACGCGTACTATTCAGAAGATTCCGCTGCTCGGCGACCTGCCGGTCCTCGGCCAGCTCTTCCGGTCAACGC
>JACRUB010000044.1 GCA_014305015.1 Vulcanimicrobiota bacterium
GCTGTCGCCCATCTGGCTTGCATCCAAGTATCCGCGTTCGCCCATCTTCTTCTCGATATACGCAAGCGCGTCTTCACCCAGGAATGCGTCAATCTCGCCGACTTCATCAAAATCGATCAGCGAAGCTAAGAAGGTGGCCGCGTTGATGCGCTTGTCGTGCTTCTGAGCCAAATATGAGAGCGTCATCGCCATCAGCGTTCCACCGATGCAGTACGCAACAACGTTAACGTCCTTCGTGCCGCAGATCTCGGCAGCGACGCGGCTGCACTCCAAGGGGCCCGCTTTGAGGTAATCTTCCATCGTCGTGTCGCGCATCGATGAGTCGGGATTGCGCCACGAGATGACAAAGGTTGTGTAGCCTTGATCGACGAGGCCTTTGATGAAACTGTTCTCGGGCTGCAAATCGAGGATATAGAATTTATTGATCCAGGGGGGCACGATGAGCACCGGCCTTTCGTACACCTTTACGGTTGTCGGGTTGTATTGAATCAACTCAACAAGATCGCTGCGGTACACGACGCGGCCGTTTGAGACGCCGACATTTTTGCCGACTTCGAATGCTTTCTTATCGACCAGCGCAACCCGGCCGTCATTCTCTTGAATGTCCTCGATCAGGTTTCTCATGCCCTTCGCAAGGTTTGCGCCGCCGGTTCGAAGCGTCTCTTCGATCACAAGCGGGTTAAAGAATGCAAAATTCGTGGGGCTCATTGCATCGGCAAATTGCTTGGCGAAAAACTTTGCCCGGCGCACCGTCTTCGGATCGGCACCCGGGGTCTCTTCGATCGTCGAGAGCACCGCATTTGTCGCGATAAGGTAGGCTTGTTTCATTGCGTTGAGCGCTGGATTTTCGTCCCACGATGGATGCGCAAAGCGCTTGTCGCCTTTTGCCGGAGTCACTGCATCGGGCACTTGCTCGCCGGCAGCACGTTTTGTCGACGTTTGCAGCAGATCGATCCACGCATTCGCAAGCTGTTGTTGCGAGCGCAAGAGATGTTCGGGATCAGAGAGCATCGCTTGCCACATTTGAGCGGACGTCTTTGCGATCCCGAGTGGATCGAGCAGTTGCGTGAGCTCGTTGTTATCGCTTGTCATTATAAAGGAACATCTACGGTCGCCCGGACCAGGTACCCTTTCCGCAGCGTGCAAAGTTCGCTTTCGTGGAGAACACACTCGAGCCGACTCCCGAGATCGATGAGGACCCGCGCGCGACCCTCATGGTTTTAATGGCGGAGCAGCTCCACCTTGCCGGCACGACAACTGACCGCCTCGAAGCAATGCTCACGCGCATGGCGGGCGCTGCCGGCCTCGCGTTGCAAATTTTTGCGACCCCGACAAATATCACACTCGCGATTGGGCCGGCGTATCGCCAAAAAGTTGTCATGCTGCGTGTGCGTCCCGGTTCGCTCGACTTGCGCACCCTTGCCCTTTTGAGCGAGGTCTACGATTCGGTATGTGCGCGCGCACTCGAAAGTGGAGATGCGGTCGAGCGCGTGCGCGAGATCGTCAAGAGTAAAAAACCCGGGCCGGCATGGTTAACGATCGCTTCTTTCTGTTTGGTCTCACTCGGAACCGCACTTCTACTTGGCGCCCATCAGCGTGAAGTACTCGTGGCCGCAATCATCGGACTCGACACCGGCATCATCGCCGCGTTAGCGGCGCGGTACGCAACGATTGCGCGACTATTCGAAGTCCTTGCGACGTTCTTTGGAACCCTGATTGTTGCCGGCTTCAATCACTTCGTCGGCCCAACGAACCTCTACATCACGATCATTGCCGGAATTGTCCCGCTCTTACCCGGTTATTCGCTGACGTCGGCTCTGTACGAACTTGCCAACGGCGATCTGGTCGCGGGCATGGCGCGTCTCGGCAAGGTGTTCGCGACCGTTCTTGAACTGGGATGTGGCGCGGCTCTCGCAATCATCATTGCGGGCACAGCCATTCTCTCAAGTGGGAACAATAATCCAAATCCCGTCGGCATGGTTACCTGGACAATCGCCATCACCCTGATGACCATCGGCCTTTCAGCCGTGCTCAACGCGCGCCTCCGAGACTACGCTTGGATTTTTGCTGCGTGTTTCATTGCGCTCTTGACCTCGCGAATTCTTGGCACACTGCCGGGCCACGATGCAGCTGCGTTCGGCGCCGCGTTTGTGAGCGGACTCGTCTCAAATCTCGGGGCGCGATTTCTGCGCGTGCCGCAACTCGTTCTTTTGGTGCCCGCAGTCTTCGTGCTGGTTCCGGGTTCGCTCACCTATGAAAGCGTCTTCTACCTCTTCCAGCAGAAGTTTACAACGGCTGCGGGGCTTGGCGTCAACGCAATCATTGCCAGCGTCTTTATCGTTGCGGGACTCTTACTCTCGCAGTTGATGTTCGCAACCGCCGGCCGCCTTACGGGTGCGAAAGATCAGGCGCGGGCGTAAGGTCAATGCGAACCATGTTCGATTTGTTTGGATGGCAAAACGGCAGAGGGCCTCAACTTATGAACCCTAAGGGCTTCGAATGATGCTCGCGATGCAGGCAATGCTTTCCTTAATGGCCCTTGCAGCCCCCACTGCGGCTCCAACGCCGAAGCCCGTCGACCTATCGACCGCCAAGCACGCGCACTGCTACGAAATAGATCGAGCAACCGCAGTCGAGCTTCGCGACGCTAAAGCTTTCTGGGCAGACCCCAATCCGAAGTCCTTATGGGTGCAGAAAAAACGCGAAGGCAAGATTAGAGTGATCGATTGCAAGAAGTTTAGGACGCCGCGGCAGCCTCGATAAGATCTAGTTCGAAGATTTTGTCGAGTCCGCAAACCCGGAAGACTCGATAGACGCCGGGATCGCCGACGGCGATTTTCACGCTAGCGCCGCATTGCGAACGAAGGCGGCGGCGCAACTCGATCAGGCTGCTGAGCCCGGTTGAGTCGACGTAACGAACCGCGAGCATATCGATAAGCAGCTCGTCGCAGTCTGGGATCGCCTCGAACGCCGCTTCCAATGCTTCGCGCGAGGCCAGGTCGATATCTCCGCTCAGAATCCGGCGCTCAATGGATCTCATTGCTCATATTTTACCAAAAACAGACCATACCAAACCGTACGCTAGGGGACGTTAGCACGACGCTGGGCGAATAACCACACATGAAACTCCTCACTCCTTCCGTTCTAGCCGCGGCCGGTTTCTGCTTAGCCGCAGCGGCAAGCGCCGTAGCAGCTACGGTTTCGGGCAATATGGAGCATCCCGGGGTGGTGTGGATTTCACAATCGGCGCCGGCCAAAGCGGGCGAATTCGATATGAGAAACCGCGACCGGCAGTTCATTCCCGAGCTGCTCATCGTACACGCCGGCGACTCGGTGCGCTTTCCAAACGACGACCCGTACTACCACAGCATCTATTCGGTAACGCCACAAGACCCGTTCGACATCGGCTACTATGGAACGGGCCCCGGAAAAGTCGTGCCTTTCGGCACGTTCGGCGCCATTGAAGTCCGCTGCCATATTAATCCGAGCATGCACGGCACGATTGTTGTAGCAGACGGGCCCGCCACCAGCGGC
>JACRUB010000079.1 GCA_014305015.1 Vulcanimicrobiota bacterium
GTGCACGCTCAGACCAAAATCCCGGATGCGCTTGGCCATAACGCGCGCGCCGACGTCCAAGCCGTATTCGTCCCGGCGTCCGCAGTCCAGGTAACGCAGGCGCAGCCGCCCCAGTTCCGCCCGCTTGGTCAGGCACATCTCGACGGGGTCGAAAGCGCGCCAGCGCGCGAAGACGGCTTCGTCAATAGCACCCGTCTCCCGGTCAAACGGCAACTCGAGATCGAATGCCAGCGCACTGCGCGGAGAATATGCCGCAGTGTAGCCCAAAATTTCCATGGTTTTGTAGTCGCTTTGGGCACGCTTGGGTCGCTTCTCGAAAGACTCGACGAATTTTGCGATGTCCCATTTATGCTTCTCAAGGGTGCGGTGCACGTCCGGAAACGCCGGGGGATGCGCGTACGGAAAATATGAATCGCCGCTGTGCGAGGCAAAAGCGCCGAATACACCAGGCTCGGTCATTGATAGATACATCGCCCCGAAACCGCCTGAAGACTTGCCGAAGACGGCGCGGCCGCCTTCGCTTGCAATCGTTCGGTAGCCAGCGTCGATATGCCCGACCACGTCGCGAACGACATACGTAGCATAGTTTCCGTTGTGCACGGAGTTCATATACTGTGATCCACCTAGGCGCGTAAATCCGTCGACAACTGCGAGGATGACATGCGGCATCATTCGACGTGTGATGAGCGCGTCAGCCCATTGGACCACGTTGGTTTCCCACGGCCGCGCACCAACCAGCGCCGCCGCATCACCGGTATAGCCGTGCAAGCAATACAACACCGGATAGCGCTTGGATCCTTGCGCATCGTAGCCGCGCGGCGTGTAGACGGCGATGGGCCGGCGCGACGGATCGCCGAGCGGATTGTTCTGCAGGGCCGGACTCTCGAGAAAGTCGATATGGAGATCGCCTTGCAGGCCTAAGAGTTGCGCAAGTTCGGTCATCCTAACGTATTCGGCGCGAGGGGCAGGCAAAACCTCACCGAAATGCACGCGCATGCGCCGGATGCTCCTCTGCTTGATTCTCATGCTCGCAACGCTAGGCGCATACGGCCACAGCGCCGTGGTGCAACAAGACGGCTATCCGGTCTTCGAAGTAGACGGAAAGCCGTTTTTTGTTTACGGCGCGGCTTTCTTCTACGAGCGCATACCGAAGAGTGACTGGGAGCGCTCGCTGCGCGCTTACAAAGAGCTCGGCATCAACACCATCGATCTGTACTTGATATGGAATTGGCATGAGTTGAGTGACGGCGATTTTGATTTCACCGGACGCACGAACCCACGCCGCGATCTACGTACGCTCTTTTCGCTGATTCATAAGCTCGGGTTTAAGACAATCGTGCGGCCCGGACCGGTTATTCGTAACGAGTGGAAAAACGGCGGCTATCCGGATTGGCTGCTCAAACGTCCGGAATATAACATGCCGCTGCACGACATCTTGGAAGGCCGCTACCCGGCCACTGCGACACTGCAGAATGCGCATTCCGATGACGCAGCTGCGGAGTGGATGAACAATCCGGTCCATATGAAGTACGCACCACGCTGGCTAACACGGGTGCTTACCGAAATCAAACCTTGGTCAAACGATGTGATTGCAGTCGCGCTCGATGACGACCAGGGCGCCTACATCGACAATCAAACCTGGCCCGCGCCGCACTTTCAGGCCTATCTCAAATTTCTCGATTCGGTCGTTCGCGGCGTGACGGGTCCGCACGTGCCGACCTTCATCAACACGTATCAAATGAAAGCGACGGCTTCATCGCCGGTCTGGGCGTGGGGCAACTGGTATCAATCCGACGCGTACAGCATCGGCGAGCACGATCGCTCGCAATTGGAATTCTCGATGGGTTTGTTGCAAACACAATTGCACGTTCCCGTAATGGTCAGTGAATTTCAGGCGGGTTGGCTGCAAGGGCCGGATGAAACGCAGCCGCGCTCCGCCGATCCGACAAATACGGAACTCGCGATTGGTACCATGTTGCAAATGGGCGCGCATGGGATCGTGAACTTTCCGGTTCAGGATACTTGGAATCCCAGCGGCTTCGAAGCGCCCTTCGCTAACATGTTCTACAATTGGGACGCTGCACTTTCACCCGACCTCCGCAAGCAAGAGCGTTACAAACCTACCGAACGCATGGGTGAGATGCTAGCACGTTTCGGTTCACTACTCGCGCAGACACATCGCACAGCGGATGCCGCAATCTTGTGGACCCCAACGTCGCTCGATCCAAAGGACGTTACGAATAAGGCCTTCTACGACGCATCTTCAAAAGTGATTGCGGCCTTACGATGGTGCCGAACCAATATGCTTGTGTGCGATATCGTTGATCCGCACTTTGCGGATGCTGCCACCAGAGCGAGTTACCGTACGATGCTGGATCCCGGCATCAACCTTGATACGGCGCTAGCTGCAAAACTTCGCGCGCGCTCGGCTTTGCCCGATGCACCTGCAAACGCGACGCTTCTCGCCGGACCGAGGGAGCGCTTCGGATTTCTCGTGGTAACAAACTACGATGCGGTGCCGATTCGCCATACCGCCGTTCGCGTGCGGTTGGGGGGCCACGAATATCGCACGGGCACCATTGATGTACCAGGTCGTTCGACCCGTGTTTTCCCAATTGCCCCGCCGCCTCGAAAGGGCGACAGTGATCTGATAAAATCCGGAACATCTTGGGATGAATGGCATATGACTCGTACGCCTTATGGGAAACCTAAGAGGGCAGCGTTTGCATTTGTCTCGCAATCGGAGGATGACGCTCCAATTGTTCTGCAAAATGAACTTGTGCAGCTTGAGGTCCTGCCACGGGCTGGTGCGCGGTCGTTGCGGTTCATCGACCGCAACACCCATGAAAATGTCTTTACCACGATCGGAGCACTGCGCGACGATGTCGCGGATCCGCTGTCCCCCTCGGACCGAGACTACATTGCAAAGTACACGCATCAATTTCCGGCCGGCACGTTTAATCGTTCGTACACAGCAAACATAACACGCAGTGGTCCCGACTTCGCGGAGGCAGGATTCACATATGAAGCTCCGGACCTCGCACGCGTTCCTGTCGCTTTCGCGCGTTCAATCACGCTAAAAGCCGGCAGCCGTACGTTTCAAGTGACATTCGAACCCGACCAAATTACGCCGACAAGATCCATTAGTTCAATAACCGCCGGAACCGGCGACGTGCGCCAGCTCGGCTCGATTAAGGACGGTGGAGTTGCGCTCTTCAACAGGGAAACGTTCTTGTTAGCCACCGTATCGTGGCCCACCGGCGATGTGCTAGATGGCAGCTTTACGATAAAATCGGACGGCGCGATTGTCACTCTCGTTCTTAGACCGGGCGCAAAAAGGCGAATTACTTTTGGTAATTTCACCTCGCCCGATACGGTAAATCCTCAGGCGATTCTCGACGCCATAAAAGGACGCTGACCGGGCGGCGCGAATCGGCGGAAGGCCACAATGACCGTCGGGGAAGTGGCGGAACGGTAGACGCAGCCGCCTCAAAAGCGGCCGAGCAACCCT
>JACRUB010000128.1 GCA_014305015.1 Vulcanimicrobiota bacterium
TCATCATGCCGGGGATCACGCACTGGAATCATCCGCGCTTCTTTGCCTATTTCTCGAACTCATCGGTGCCCGTCGCAGTGCTGGCCGAAGCGCTGTGCGCGACCCTCAATGTCAACGCGATGCTGTGGCGCACGTCTCCCGCTGCAACGGAGCTCGAAGATGTCGTCCTTGCGTGGCTGCGCCAATTGCTGGGTTTGCCTGTGGCATTCCACGGAATTATTTACGACACGGCCTCGATTGCCGGATTTACCGCACTCGCGGCGGCGCGTGATTCCTTAGGGCTTGAAATTCGCGAGCGCGGTATGGCGGGGCGCGACATTGCCGTCCCGCGTGTCTACATCACGCAGCACACACATTCGCATATCGAAAAGGCGGCGATCGCGCTCGGCATCGGCCGTGAAAACGTCGTGGTCATTGAATCGGATGACAAATATCAAATGGATGCCGCCGCGCTCGAAAGGCAAATCCGGCACGACGTTGCTCATGGCTTGCGCCCGATGTGTATCGCCGGCACGATCGGTACGACGTCGATGACATCAGTCGATCCTATAGCGGAGCTTGCACGGATTGCCAAAGAGTATCACGTGTGGCTGCACGTCGATGCCGCGTACGCCGGCGTTGCGGCCATGCTGCCCGAACATCGAGGACTCTTTGCCGGAACGCAGCACGCAGACTCACTTGTTTGCAACCCCCACAAGTGGCTCTTCGTGCCGATGGATCTCTCCGTTTTGTTTGTGCGCAAACCTGAGGCCGTGCGTAAGGCTTTTAGTCTAGTTGCGGACTATCTGGTGACGCCTGAGACGGGCGTGCACAACTATATGGATTATGGATTACAGCTCGGCCGCCGTTTTCGCGCGCTCAAGCTGTGGTTCGTGTTGCGCACCTACGGCGCGCGCGGCGTGCGCGACCGGATTCGCGCGCAAATCGGATTTGCACAAGAGCTGGCGCAGTGGATCGAAGGAGAACCGGACTGGGAAGTAAGCGCGCCGCACCCGTTTTCGGTCGTGTGTTTCCGTTACGCTCCGGCGGAGCTTTTTGCGGCTGAACTCGATGCTCGAAACGCGGCCATTATGGAGCATGTGAATGCCACCGGAAAAACATTTCTCTCGTCGACGAAAATCGACGGAAAGACCGTGTTGCGCATTGCGATCGGCAATGAAGGCACTACGCGTGAGGATGTTGCGCTTGCGTGGCAATTATTGAAAGAAGCCGCCTTGGAAACTTCGGGCTAGTAAATCCGCAGGTACGCTTCGCGTTCCCAGGGGTGCACTGCGCGCCGGTAGCGTTCGTATTCGGCGAGTTTTGCATCGCGGAAGGCATGATAGATGTGATCCCCGAGCGACTTTCGTACAACGGGGTCGGCATCCAGTTCCACGATCGCCTGACGGAGTGACTTCGGCAACGTTCCTATCCCGCGCTCGCGGCGGTCGCGCTCGGTGAGATCGTACGTCGATCCGACAAGCGGATCGCCCGGCAGAATCGCGTGCGCGATGCCATCGCAACCCGCGCCTAAAAGCGCGGCAAGAATGAGGTAGGGATTGCCCGCACCATCGGGGCTGCGCATCTCGATACGCGTGGGATGCTGTCCCGGCGGTACGCGAACGAGTGCGTTCGCGCTGCGCTGCGACCACACGGTGTAGATGGGCGCGTCCCATGCGGCGACCAGTCGCTTATAACTATTCACCGTTGAGTTGCAGACTGCGGTCGTCGCTGGTGCATGCCGCAAAAGGCCGCCGATGAAATAGAGCCGCGCGGATTCATCGTCTTCCGCCAGCCTGAAATCAACGTGCAGGCCACTTCCAGCCTGATGCTCGAGTGGTTTTGGCATGAACGTTGCGTCTAGGCCGAATCGCGCGGCAACGTGTTTCGCAACGCCGCGCAGTGCAAAGAGCTGATCGGCAGCCGCGAGCACAGAACCGTGTGGCAGATCGATTTCATGCTGGCCATGCCCATGTTCGTGATGGGAGCCACTGACAAGGATGCCCATGCTCTCAAGAGCCGCAACAATGGCGCTTCGGGCTTCTTCGCCGCGATCGTTCGGCGCGAAATCGAAGTACGAGCCGACATCGGATGTATGCGTCGAGTTCGTGAGGTCATCTCGATTGAAAAGGTAGAATTCAATTTCCAGTGCGGCTTGCACGCCGGGAAGAATTGCATTCGCAGATTCGATGACGCGTTTGAGCGTTGTACGGGGGCAGCCTTCGAACGCGGTGCCGTCCGGCGTGGCGATGTCGCAAATAAGCCGCGCCTCCCGCGCTTCTCCCGAAATCCAGGGGTAGACCGCAAAACTCGTGGGATCCGGGAGCAGCACCATATCGAGCTCTTCGCCGCGAACAAACCCGTCGATGGATCCGCCGTCGAAGGTGACGCGACCCTCAAGTGCGCGGTCCAACTCCGCCACCGGAATTGAAACGGTCTTGCTGATTCCCAGAATATCTGCGAAGACCATCCGCACGAACCGCACATCGTGCTCTTTGGCAAGGCGCAGTACGTCACGCTTGCCGGACGGCCGCTTGTAGTCGTTACTTGATGAGTGCATCGATCGCAATTGCCAATCTCAGAGTGAGCTGATCGTGTGGATTCTCGAGTTTGCAGCCGCAAATCTCGGCGATTTGACGGAGACGGTAAAATACCGTATGCCTGTGCACGTTGAGCTCGGCGGCGGCCGTTTTAACGTTTTCGCCGAGCGAGAAATAGAGTGCGAGCGTGCGCTCCAATTCGGTTTGATGCTTTTCGTCATACGCGCGCAGCGGCGCGAGCGTCCGCCCTGCGAACGCCTGCCACTCGCTCGTCCCGCCGCCTTCAAAGAGCAGCGGGTAAATACCGAGGTCGTCATAGACCGCAACGCGTCCGGTTCCGAACATGCGCCGTCCGATGATCATGGCATTGGTTGCTTGACGCACGGAGGAGCCCGTAGAGAGCAGCGACGCGCGTTCGCCTACCCCGCCCGCGATGCGCGCGCCCGGAATCTTCTTTGCAACCGCGTGCGGCAAGAGCGAAGCGGCCGTGCGGATATTGGCGACGTCCACTTCGCGCGGCGTTGGAATTAAGAATGTAAGTGAGCCGCCGGATTCCAAGATTGCAACGTCGCCCTCGGTACCTCGAAACGCTTCGCTTGAGATACGCCGTAGCTCGCCGTGTTCGAGCGCGCCGCGCGCTTCGTCGGAGATTTCGAGTTCCAGCGCCGCGGCGACGTAGTGGTTCGCGAGCGTTATGCCGCGCGTTGCGGCGTCATCGCGGACCGCGGCCGCGTCGTGATACCCGCCGCCGATGAGATGCTCCCAGAACGCGCGCCGCCGTCCGCGCGTTCCGCCGGCTTCGCGTGAGAGTTCGAGCCCGATTGCGGATGCCGTAAGGCGTATGAAATGCTCGCCTTCTGCGATTTGATCGCCGAAA
This sequence comes from Vulcanimicrobiota bacterium, assembly GCA_014305015.1. Lineage (GTDB taxonomy): Bacteria > Vulcanimicrobiota > Vulcanimicrobiia > Vulcanimicrobiales > Vulcanimicrobiaceae > JACRUB01. The sequence goes on from JACRUB010000128.1 coordinate 3,397, forward strand.
ACCGCAAGCCAGCCAAGATGCAATTCGCCGACGAAAATTGGAAGCGCCGCACCCGCCGTTCCGTTGCGCATCCGTAGAAGCGTTTGCGCCGCAAAGCCATTCGT
>JACRUB010000019.1 GCA_014305015.1 Vulcanimicrobiota bacterium
CCTCGCTTCGCCACGCTGGATCGCAGACGACTTCAAAAATGAAGAAATCGCCTCGGTAACCCCGGGCGATTCCTGGACTCCTTCTACAGCTAGGTAGATGAGATGGACTGATTATAGCGCTTTGAGTAACTTTGCGTCAAGCCTTCCAAACGAGCGGTCGCCGAGGAGTGGCTCAATCGTCTCTACGCTCCGATTCCTTCTTTATCTTCGCTCGGTTGCTCTTCCCGTGCACATAGAACGCAGTAATAAGGCGCACTGATACGCCATCTTCGGCAAGCACGACGAGATATTCAAAATCCTCAACCGCGATCTTTATACGATTCTCACCGTTTTGTCGGACGCGCCAAGTCCTAACGAACGCGGAGTCCACCCTTTGGATGACCGGCTTTCCCCACTCGATGCGCCCACATCGATAAGGATCATGTTTACGCTCATCGCGGCCGGTCGTAGTGAGATGGTAAAATACCTCCTCGCGACCGTCATCCGTTAGTCTACTATCAATTCGAAATTGTTTGGGCGTAAACACCGTAGGCGGAGCCTCAATATAATCGCGTCGGAAGCAGACATAGCGAGCATCCCTATCGCAATTCGTTTCATCTAACGGCGCAGGCAACCACCCGTTCATGCGCTTAAACCTGAGTTCCAGTCCAGTGAAATACGTTAAATTTTTGCTCGCCAAGCGAAGTGGCCCGCGCCAAGGAAAAGCCTGAAGACTCCTGCACATCTTTGACTAGCTGGCGCTTTGCATCGCTCGTGCTAATATCGCAATTAACTGAGCAGACCGCTCCAATTAATATATCAGCAACCTGCAATAGAGCGGACTCGTGCGACCGAATTTGCTTGATCCTAAGAATCGCTGCTTGGTCAAAATCCCACATTGCGTTACAGAGCACGCGGTGCAGTTTTCGAACTCGACGCGACCCCAATGTATCCTTGATATCCAAATAGATCTCGTAGCGGTTCTTCTGCTCTAGGGTACGAGTCAGCAAATTATAGTACATCTTGTAATACCACTCATCGTGGGTGTGGCCAAAATTCTCGTGGTTTAAACCGCGCTTGTCAGCAATGATGATGCGGAAACGCAATTCGTCGGATTCAAAAAAAAGGCGCAGAACGGCCTTATACAACTCAATATTAGTGGGCGACACGCTCACCCACTTGAGTTCCTGTTTGTCAGGGATCGCGTTCTCGCGCTTAAGCGAGCGGATCGCTCTGGCAAAATCTCTCACTCGATTATTCGGACAACTTAGCGCGCCAAGCCCCATAAAGGACCTACGATCATTCTCTAGATGAGAACTTTCGTCGCAATAAATATTTATGAGTTTCGGCATGCACGCCGATCTCGGTTTTGCCGAATCATTTTGATACGAGTCAATCGCGCTTTTTTTAATTTCACCCTTATGCCCCTCTTGGAGTTGGGGTAGCGGCCGCTCATCGACCGAGCTGCTCGAAGGATATACCATCCAGCCAGGCGTCCAGTCCGCTGAAGCCAGTTCTTGCCAGTCTAAGCCATATCCTCAGCGATGGCAGCTCCTGTAACGTTAATTTACAGCGGAGAGAGTGATGGTCGCCGCATTTCGACCTTGGGGATCGGCGCTTGTCCTCTGCGGGCGGGCATCGGAGTTCTCCCGTCAGCTCTTCGAATCGGCTCCCCTGCGCTGCTTCCTATCGCGCGCGACATTCAAGACGATAATACTCTTCGGCGCACCCTTTGTGGCAAAGCGGAAGTGCTCCGCGCGTTCGTTACGATGCACCACGATCAGGTCATCGTGCGGGTCTGCACCCATGCAATATCTTTCAACACCGACGCCAAGGGTCGCGCTCCCTCGCTTTCATGAATCGATGCCCTCCTGTTTGTACTACTCTCGCGGATTCGTCGGTTCGGCAATCTGCAAGCCGAACACCTACCAACCTCTGCGACAATGGCAGGGTCCCGCCGTGGTCAGGACTTGGTTCTTGCGGTGAACTTACGACACTTGTGTACGACAGTTACGCCGGAAAGCCGCGGAAATCGCGAACGCTGGCGGACGCTTCCGCCGCCTCTGAAAGCCTTACCTGACAAGCGATTCGACTATTTCTTGCGCCTTGAGCCTGGACCCGACTTCTTGCCTTCTTGCCTTCTTGCTCCGCATCTAAGGCGCCATGATTTCGAGTCCTAATCTCCACCACACGCAAACCGCCATCTTATAAGAGTTTGTTAGTTTTTTTTCTGCTCTATCCCCGAGGCCGTTACGTTCTCGCCCCGATTGCAGCCCATCGCGGTCCTCGGCGGAGACGTGCATTGAAAGTTTCTCGCGACTCCCGATGCGACATGCACGAGGGAATTCCAACACTTCCGAGTTTCAATAGGGTTCAGGTTCGTTATACGCACAGGACTTTTTCACCCTATTTCGTTCACCCGCGAACAAGCACCCGACCAAACTTTTTCCGATCTCGAGTCTTTCGGATTGTTATTTCAACGTCCTGACCCAGTGCCGTAAGGACGCGCATGAGGCGTTCGTACGAAAACTCACGGGTATCCCCCCGCATTAAGCGAGAGATCTGAGGTTGGGTTAGTCGAACCAAATTCGCGGCTTCCTGCTGGCTCATCTTCTGATGTGCGAGCAAGTCCGCAATGGTTTCGACGATCCGCGCCTTTGCGAGAACTTCTTCCGGCTGGGCAAGACCAATATCCGCAAAGACATTACCGCTACCGGGCGTCACGGTTTCATCGCTTTTTCTTGCCATAGTTTTCCTCATAATGCCTTCGGGCGGTCTTAAGGCGTCGTTCAATCAAATCCAGCTCTCGCTTCGGTGTGCTGATGCCCAAAGTCGATTTCTTTTGAAATGCGTGCAAGACATAGACGATTTCTCCTATCTTCGTCGTGCAAGTTGTGCGGTACGTCCGATCGCCGGAATCGTCGTCAACCGCAATCTCGATAAGGTCGCGCAGGTTGCCTTTCATCACTTTCGCATCCGGGTGATTCTTGCCACGCTGAATTTGCCGAAGTGCGTGGCCCGTAACGAACTTGACCTCTGGAGGAAATTCGGAAAGATCATCTCGCGAAGATCCGATGAACTCCAAGGGCCGATCTGATTTCCCCGTTGAGGGGTCAGCGTTCATTCCCATACTTTTATACCATATCCGGTCTAAATTTGCAAACTCGTTAGCGTCATTAAAACGGAGGTGGGGCAAGATGCGGCGCCGGCCCAGCGGGCCGCGCAGCAACCCGGCCACCCGCTCTGAGAACCGGATCAACGACGCGTCTTAACCAGCACGGGGACTACCCTTGCCAAGACGTTTCGTACCCCCACCGGACCCCAATAGCGCGAATCCCAACTGTGCGGGTGGTCGGCGTACACCCAAATCGCGCCATTAGGAATCCGACGCTGCACCGGTAGTGAAGGGGAAAGCTCGCGTCCGGCACGGTCGATGGCGAGGGGCTTGCTGTTGTGCAACAGCCGTCCGTTAACGGTTACGCCTCTGAACGAGACGGCGACGTTATCGCCGGCGACAGCGGCGACGGTCTTCAGAAGGGGCTCCGTAGCTCCGAGGCACGGTCCGCCCGAAAGATAGCCGCGACGACGACCGAGTTTGACCATGCTCGAGGGCGCACACACCGCAACGAGCATTTGGCGTTGAATTGCATCTTGCGGCAACGGGTTGAACCGGTAAATACCTAACGGCATGCTCGGCGTGAAATTGAAACGAAGACCGCTCAAGGTCGCGGCGACTCCGACTCCTGTGATCGCAGCGAAGAGTGCCATAAACAGCAGCCACCGAGTTGGTCCCCTTCGCGCAAAGGCGATGCTCGCAATTGCAACCGTTGCGGCGACAGCAACGGCGGCAGCGAAAGACAGCACGAGCACGGGCTGATACATGAAGTGCGACCTCAGAAAATCCTAACGCGCAATGATCGTGCGACGCTAATCAAAATCGGCGCACGCACTGGCGAGACCGTTTCACGATGCGCGCGCCGCGGGTCCAGGGCAAAGGTTGAAACGCGCACACTGAGCGCAGAACGCGTCGCTTGACGTGCCGCAACCAAGCGATGATTTCTGCCGTCGACGTCCGTAATTGCGGCGGCGATCAGAACGCGCCGAACATAACGGGCTCCAGAATCAAGACGGCCGGTATTGTACATGCCGATTGCGTGGCGCAACGCTACTTGACCCGGGCCGTAACGTCGCATCGCGTACGCGTAGTCCTGGGAGAGTATCTTTGCGCCAGCATTAAGGTTCGTACATGGATCGAAGATCGTATGCACGTTCAGCCCGAGGCGCGCGAGGTTCGCATTGTTAATCTGTGCGATTCCCAGATCGACAGAATGCCCAGCGCCGATCAGTTGTTGTGCGAGCACCTCCGCCGTCGCGCGATCGTGAGGGTAATAGGAGCGCATCGTCGTGTTGTCGCCGATCGCCAGCAGATTACCACCGCTTTCAACGTGTATTATCGCTGCCATCGTCGACGGTGCAACGCGCGGCGCGCAATGCGCGATTGCCGCCATAAGCGCAACTGTATGCAGCATCATAGTGCACCGGCATCTGCGTAGGATCTCCCGAATACGATGTCGCGGTCAACGAGGACATCGAACACGTAGCCGGGCGGCACTTCAAGCGTTGGTGGGATTTGCAGTTGACGCTGCGCGACCTGAATGCTGGTGTTCCCGATTTGCTGCCCGATCGCACCGGCGATCGTCTGACCGATATCCGGGACAGCGTTCACGTTCACCGATCGCTGCGGCTGACTCAGCTGCGCACCGGCGCTAATAATGCTAAGCAGCAACGCGGAATTAAACGTCTTGTTGAGGTGCTCATCGACGTTCGCGCTAAACCCCGCGTAACCGGAGGGGTCCGTTCCGGCCATGCCGAGTAGGTCCAGACTTGACCCATCTGGATAGAGCAAACGCGTCCAGGCCACAAGCACTCGCCGTTGGCCCTGCACAATTCGGCTGTCGTATGCGCCCACGAGCTTCGTGCCGCGCGGGATGAGGAGATAACGCCCGGTAACGCTGTCGAAGACGTCGTCGCGAACCTGCGCAACGATCGTCCCCGGAAGATCCGCATTGATTCCGGTAAGCAGTGTTGCCGGTATCACGCTTCCCGCGTGCAGTTCATATGGGGACGGATCGTACTGAAGCGTTGAGAGCGGTCGATCACGCGGAAGTCCGGTGGTACTCGCAAGGAATGAAAGGCGCGGGTCAGGGTTCTGCCCATCTTGCCCGGTTGCGTTCGAGGTAAGCTGGGGCACCGCATCTGATCCCAAGGTCGGCAACGAGCTTGACGCGGATTGCCGCATACCCGCCCCGGAAGCGCCGCCGTCGCTTAAGCGCACCGACACGGGAGCGATCTGCGCCGCATCGAGTAGCGCTCGCTGCCGAGCTTCCCGTTCTCCCGCCACTTGAACGTGCGGCTGCACTTGCGGAGAGGGCGCAGAGCCTTGAACGGCTTGCGGAACGTATGGCCGCACGGGAGAATCCTTTTTCGAAAGCGCCGGAACGCGTGAGGGAAGGGGTAGCGGCGATGGTAAGAGCGGCGGAGACGGTTGTGCGTTTGCGACCGCGTTCCACCACGGTCTTTGTTGCTCAGAGGCCTTCGTGAGCTTTGCTTCGCCGCTCGAATTTGTGCGCCGATGCCCTGCCGTTGATATTCCATAAATGATGAAGCCGAATAGTACGGCAAGTGCAAGCGTCACAGTCAGACCAGCCTTAGCACCGATGCGCGTGACACCGACGACTCGGCCGCGCCAACCGCCTTCATCGACCTCGACTGGCGAGTGAATCACCTTGTTGTCCATCGCCGTCAGCTCCCGCGTGATATCAGCGCGCGGCGCTGCCGCTTACGACTGCCATCAACGAGCGCGATAGTCGACGGCACGCCGTCGACAACGTAATACTGACCGGTAAAGCGGTAGTTCACGAGTGTATCCCCGCCGTCGCTTCCGACCGAAAAGAGAACCGGGAGCGAGCTTATTGTAGAAGGCATTTGCAGATAGGTATGTGCGCCGTCGTTGAAAACGCGCACCGGTTGCAACACGCGATCTCCGCTTAAGCGATAGTTGAAGTCCAGTTTATCGATGGCCGTTTGCGGCAGTGCTGATCCGGGGAGTACTCCGCGTCCCATTCGCGCCGTTGTGGCAAACGCGTGCAGCAGGTCTTGCGCGTACAAGAAACCGATGCGCAGCATCGGATCGGCGTTACGCGACACAAGGGTAAGATAATAGGCGCGACGGTTGGTTGTGACGATGAGATTCGTACGTAGGCCGGATTCGGTCGGCTTTATCAGCACGTGCGGCGTCGTGGTGTCCGCCTGTCCACTCGACGCCGGCGCGATCAGCCAGCGCACTGAGTCACCCACCGCGACGTTGACAATAGATTCACCCGGTTCTAGCACGAGATCGCACACGAAGAGCGGCATGCATCGGAGCGTCGGCGGCGTTCGCGCGCCGAACGGGTAGCGAAGCACGCCGTCGGGTCCGCTGATCGGTGCGGCAACCGCCGGCGCTACCGCAAATGCAAACAAAGCGAGTACGAAGCTGATCTGTCGCAGCATGGTCGTTCCTTTTCTAAAACTGAGTGTTACAAGCGTTGGGTCCAGCTGATGCCGGTCACGTAGAGCCCGAGCGGATTGCTCAGGATGCCGCGCTCATCGCTGGGCGGGTCAAAAGCGATCGTCAGACTCGCGACCCAGTGGGTCGTGCCGATGTCGCGGCCCTGTACGTCGCGCGCGTCTTCCGTCCACTGAATTTGATATGTACGATCGCTAACGGGCAAGACGGAATCGACGCTTACCGCAACCGTCCGTGTTTGGCCGAACGGCGAGTGTTGGCGATAATACTCATTGAGGAATGTTGTCGCCGTCGCGGCCGCTAACGCATAGGCGCGAGCCAGCCCGGTCTTCGCGGCCGTCGGATCCGTGCTCAGCGAGCGTACGTCAACGATCCACGCCGCCAACTGCGCCTTGATGACGCGTGAGTCCGCGGGGGTAGCGCGATCCGCGCGCGCGACAGCGACGGCGTCGCCGAGCTTGTTGACCGCAACGACGTACGGGACTACCCTACTCTGTGTCGCTTGCCATACGACGCCGACCGCAAGAACAAGAGAAATCGCAAGGGCTGCGAATGCGGCCGCTCGCCAGTTGCGTGCGTGCGCAATGTAGTCGCCGTAGCGCTCATTCCATTCTCGTCGCGCCGAGAGGTACGGGCTATCGTTTTCTGATCCGCTCGCGCCGGATGCGGCTTCTAATGTATTCATGAATGTACCATTATTCGGGATGTTTGAAGCGAATATGGATGCTATCCTCAGCCGAATCGTCGGGGATCTGAGGCTGGCGTAAGGATTGCGTCGGATTGATGCGCGGCGACGGAGGAATGTCGCCTCCTTGCACGTCGCGCTGCTCTGCTTGCCATGCCATACGGTCGTTCTCTTCCGCAATAGCCGCATCACTAACGCGCCTCGGCGCTGCATCTTCCGCCGTCACTTCAGCCTCATTTACATTAGAGTCGTCACTGGTTGAAGCTCCGCGCGATTGATCATCATCTTCTGAAGAGCGGGATTGGGCGGAGGTTTCCGACGCTGAGTCGGTTCCGGAAACATCGGCATCCGATGTCGCGTTCGATCCCGACGAGTGAGCGGCGGAAGATTCCTCGAAATCGAACTTGGTCGCCATCGGCGTGTGCGTGTCGAATGTATCGGAATCACGCGCATACGGATCGTGCGAAAGGTCGTCCGCAAAATTCCCGGACGGTTGTCCATCTCGTCGATACGATCCTGGACTGCTAGTGAGCGCGAGCGGGTCGTTCGGTTGCCCGACATCGCCCGCGGCGCGAAGCGTATCGGAGTTACTGCTCGACAGTGTACGACCGCCGATCATACTACCGATGCCGCCCGCGACGACAACGCCGCCGACCGCTACAGCGCCGGCGGTGTTGAGAAAGCTCCCAAGCGTCATGCGCGGCGCCCCGTTCATGAGTGATCCCGCCAGCCCAGGAATCTGCCAAGCAACAAATCCGAAGATTAGCGCAGCGCCCACCACCTCGATATAGGTCTCCGGCGGCGCAATGCCGTTGCTAAACAGCGAAGCCCACTGCTGCCCGAGTCCGTATCCAAGTCCGACGATAAGCTCAAGCATGAACAGCTTGATCCCAACACTGAACGCGTAGCCCACGTATTTCTCGCCGAAGACGAGCGTCCATCGACTGCCGGTGAAGCCGAGCATAAAGACACCGGCCCCGATCACGATGTATGACTCGATCAGCGTAATGAGCAGCTGACCCGCGATAATTGCAAACGCGAGCACAACGCCGAGCGCGCAGATCAACGCCGCGAAAGATGCCTCCACGGCCGGCAGGATGTTCCCGAGCGTAATACCGACGTTGTTCTGCGAGATGCTTTGCAGCATTGCGTTGGCAATGTCGGTTCCGCAATTGAACACTGAGCTGGGGTCGCTAGGCCCAAATTGCGATTGCCCGCCGATGGCACTGCCGGCTTGACTGAAACTCGCGACGATGTCGGATATCCACACCGGGCCGTATTGCGGCTGCAGTAACGTATAGAAAAAGCCAACACTGAGAATTTTCAGCAGCAAGGCGGCGACGAAATCCGGCAGGCTGTCCTTTTGCAGCACGTAGGTGATCGCTGACCACGCGATCTCGATCGCGACAAGCGCGAAGAACAGGCCCTGCGCGTACCCAAGCGCCGTCGCTGTCCACGGGCCGGTCGTTGTGCTGAACTGATTGGCAAGCCCGGTCAGGATGCCACCCTTGCCCGCTGACGGCGCGCACGCGGGAGCACTTTGCGCAAGCGCCGCGCCGGGTAAGAGGGCAAGAAAAAAGAGCAGCGTTGCTGCCCTCGTGGTGTCTCGCATCGGATCCCTATTCCCTTGACTTGTAGTGCTTCTGGCTGTCGAGCCACGCTCGCAGCGTCGCGAACCTACTCAGATCATTTTGCTGCTGCGTCGCAAGGTACCCAAACTGGCCTTGAAGCTGTGCCATCTGCAATTGGCGCAGCTTCTGCAGCTGCTGCACCTGCTGTATGCCGATCATATTGCCGACTTGGATGGCCTGCATGTGACCAGCAGCACTGTCACTCAACGCTTGTAATTGCGTGAATACGGCGTCTTCGCTCGCGAGCTGCGAGCTTTGCAATCCGGCCGAGGCAAGCGCTCCTTGCATGCCGCCAAGTGCATTTTGTGCCCATTGCGCGTAGGCGCGCGTGTAGTCCGTTGGGACGACGTAACCAGGATACATTGCAGAGAACTCGCTGCTCAAGTTTCTGTCGGCATAGCTAATGCTCCGACCGACCTTCGCGATCTGCTTGAGCGCATCAAGGTCACTGCGAATCTGGCCCCAGACGCCGCTCGGGATATTCTGCAAGTTCCGCACTTCATAGGCAAGTTGCCTAAGCTCATTGGAAATCTGGGTTGCCTGATTGATCGTGATCTGCAGCGTGTTGAGCTCGGTGAGCGTGTTTTTGGCATAGTTTACGGGGTCGAAGACGGTGACTTGCGCCAGCGCGGGCTGCGCCAGCGCAAGCACCACCGCAAGCAGCGCCGTGACGGTGTAAGGTTTCTTCATGATGATCTTCCTTATAAGAGAGTTATGCCGCCGAGATGAGCGGCGAGAGATCCATCCACTGTTCAGCCGCGTCCGAGAGGCCGCGGCGGCGCAGCCATTCCGTCGGCCACGTATCGGGAAAGCGCCCCATAAGTGCCCGAGCAGCTACGAGTTCCTCTCGGCTCCCCGCGCCGAGAAAACTCAGTGCGACAGGCCCAAGACCTAACTCGAAAAGCCGTTTCCCCAGCGGACTGGTGTAGTAGTAGTGTCTCTTTGGAACGGCATGGGCGATCAGCTCAACCTGGCGGCGGCTGAGACCCAGCGCCTCGTACCCGCGGGCAGCGTGCTCAGTTTGCGCCTCGGCGTTTGCTAAGAAGAACTTTGTGAGGCACGATTCGATGATCACGTCGCGAATGTGCGAGTTCGTGACATCGCTGATGCTTTGCGTCTCGAGAATCGCGGCGCCATTCATTTTACGCAACGTCTTGAGCCACTCACGAATCTTCTCGCGAAAGAGCACGTGGGAGAGCGCAAGCCACGCCTCGCCAAGCGCCACCAGCGTCGGTCGTCCTTGCGATAATCGCCGTTCGACGCGATGAAAGAGATACAGCAAAACCGGCACGAGGTTCTTCTCGCCGAGCGCCGCCATGTGATCGAGCTCAAAGACTTGAAAAGCGTTCTCACCCAGGCTATCATGATCGGCGTCGAGCAGTCTGCCGAGCGGACCAGCCAGCGTGTACGGTGTAAGGGCATCGCGCAGCGTTTGCTCTTGCACCGTGTTGACGAGATCGGTAAGCGTGCGGCTCGTACTGCTTGAAAGCAGCTCGAGTGCGCGATGAATTGCGCGACGGTGTAGCGGTGTCACGGAGACGCCCTGCAGCGTGACAAGCGCTTCGAGCCATTCCTGGGCCCACAGCCGCTCCACCGGCGCATCGATCTGTGCGAGTGGCGTGAACGTTGGGCCCGTGTCGGCACCAATGTCATAATACAAACCACCGCTTGCCGCGCAAAGAACGAACAGGGAATAACCTTTGTCGAACGCATAGACTTGCGCACCGGGGTAGCGGAAGTGTTGCGCGAGCAAGAACGCCAGCAGCGTCGACTTGCCACTTCCGGTCGGGCCAAGAATCAGGCTATGGCCGACATCGCCGACATGGAGATTTAAGCGAAAAGGCGTTGCTCCGGTCGCCGCCCCATAGGCGAGCGGCGGACTGTCGGCGGGGTAGAATGGGCACGGATGCTGTGCGAGCCCCGGCCAGATACTCGTTAGCGGTAAAAGGTCGGCAAGATTAAGCGAGTGCAAGAGTGGCCGACGAACGTTGGGATAGCCGTGACCGGGAAGCGTCCCGAGGAACGCCTCAACGGCATTCACGTCTTCGAGCCGCGCGCTAAAACCCGCGTGGTTGACGGCCTTGAGCACACTACGCGCACCAGCGTCCACGAACTCTTCGTTCTCGTCCATCAAGATGATCGTGCTCGTGTAGTAGCCGAACTTGACGGCGCCGCTCGATGCATCGGCGAGCGCAGCGACGGCGTCCTGCGCCATAGCATCAGCATCTGCGTCAACGTGCGTTGCACCGCTGCCGGTATGTTCACGAACGAGATTGCGCAAGCTCTTGCGCTTTTGCCACCAGCGCGCGCGATAGCGGTTGATCTCGCGCTGCGCCGCCGGCGCGTCGAGCAAAATGAACCGCGTAGACCAACGGTAGCGTAGCGGCAAGCGATTCAAAAAGTCTAGAATCCCCGGATAGCTCTCCGCCGGAAACCCCGTGATCGCGATAGGCCGGACGTGAGATCGGCCAATGCGCGGGCGCAAACCTCCGCGAAAGTCCTGCGCGCCGAGCACCGCATCGAGATACATCGGGATCGGTGGAAGATTGACCGGGTGATCAGCGCCGGTTAAACACGCCATGAGGTGAGCAAGCAGCTCGTCCTGGACGTGCTCGCGACCGAAGCGGTCCGCGACGCGCCGGCCGCGCAACCGCACAAGCCGCAACGCCGCTGAGAGGTTATCCTCGATTTCTACAAGGGCGCCGGCGAATGTCTCTAGCAGCCGAGATGCAGCATGGGTCGTCTGTCGCATAGACTCACCAGCCACGAAGAATGTCGCAATCGCGTGTTGCGCATCAATCGGGGGGAGATAGGTGACCGTGAGGACGTAGCGGCTCTCGTAGTGCGCACCTTCCGCTTCGTACGTTGTGCGCCGCTCGCGGTCGATCAGAAGCGTAGTGCGATCGGGAAACGCGCCGACTTCGGGATAGCTGCGAGCCTCGCAGCGGAGCGCGTCCACATGCAGCATCCAGCCGCTGCCACGCCGTGCGAACGCGGCGTTTACACGTGCGCAAAGCGAAGACAACTCCGTCGCACTCGCCGAATCTAGATCTTCACCGCGGTACGCCCAAGCCGCCGACAAACTTCCGTCCTTGTTGAGGACAACGCCGTCATCTACAACGGCCGCGTAGTTGAGAAGATCGGGCAACCCTTTTGCTGTCGAGCGAAACTCGCGCAGCGCTAACATGGCATGCCTTGAGTGACTGAAGACGCGCCCGCCGTTGCGCGAGACTGAGCTGCATAGTACGCGCGATAGCGTGCGTGGCGCACATAGACGCGGCTGAACTGCGGATCGGCTTTCGCCGCCCGCTGCAGCGCAGCTAAGCTTAGGCTCCAGAAGACGACACCGATAACCGTGAAAATCAGCCGCTCCAAACTGAGAACGAGTACGGCAGCGATGATTGCGGAGATGAGGACAAGTTCGCGCTCACCGCCCATGAGCAGAATCGGCCGCATGAGGGAAAGGTGAACCGGTATAGTGCGCGGTCGCTCGTTCATATAACCGCTCCCGTCAGACCGAGCGCGGTGAGGAAGTTGCTGCCGAGCACCAAAAAGGCGATGGCAATCACGAGCAAGAGCGCGCGGCGCACGAAGAGCCCGAGCTCTTCACCGAAGACGAGCGCGCCCCCGGCAGCGAACAGCGCTAGCACTGAGACCGCCGTGGCAACGGGTCCCGTCAGATCGTTTTGGAGCGTTTGCAACGGAGCATCCCAAGGCAGTCCGCCGCCGGTGCTCGCCATCGCGGGTTGAAGCGCGGCTATCGCAAGCAGCACAAATAAAAGCGCCGCAGTCTTAGCTGCGGCGAAGATACGAATCATCATGTTTCCTCTTTGTTAGTTGTTGGTCATCCAGCAATAAAGTCGGAGCGTTGCTGAGCCGACCGATCGGTGCTCGCGAGCTCGACGTGTTGCAGGACGTAGCCTGATGGTGAAGTGCCGCGAACCCGCGCGACCTCCGTGATGCTTCTCCCGGTCGGCGTGCGCACGATGACGACGATAAGGTCAACTGCCTCTGCGATGAGCGCCGGCTGCGGAGGCACGTTTGCCTCTTGAACTAACTGCTCTAGCCGAATCAACGCAGCGTGAGCATCGTTAGCATGGACGGTCGCAATGCCGCCGGGATGACCGGTATTCCACGCTTTGAGCATTGCGAGCGCCTCCGCGCCCCGCACCTCGCCAACGATGATACGGTCGGGACGCAGCCGCAGCGCTGTACGAACGAGTCGGGTCATGTCAACCGTTTCTGTGGTTCGCAGCGCGACGTGGTTTTCAACAGTGCATTGCAGCTCGCGCGTTTCTTCCAGTGTGAGGACGCGCTGCGCTGAATCAACAGAAACGCTCAGTTCCGCGAGCAGCCCATTCGTAAGCGTGGTCTTTCCACTTTGCGTGCCGCCGACAACGAGTATGTTTTGCCGCGTTTGGATTGCGTTGCGCAATGCAGCGGCGTGCCCACGCACCGGCGCGCAATTACCATTCACTACGAGCGCTGGCGCCGAGTTGTCGAGAATTCCGTCGCGCACGTAGTCGTCGAGTGAATACACCGAGGCTGCCGCTTTGCGAATGCAAAAGGCCGGTCCAAGCACAACGGGCGGCAGAAGTCCGCAAAACCGGCTACCGTCGAGCGGAAGTTCGGCTTCGAGAATCGGCCGGTCGGAGGTGATTATGCAGCCCAGGGCTGCAGCGACCGTTCCGAGCAGATTCTCCACTTGGGCCGGCGACATACTTCTGCCCGTATAGCGCATACCCAATCCCAGCTCGTCAACCCACAAGCGCCCGTCCGGATTGAGCATCACTTCGATGATTCGCGGATCCGCGAGCGCTTCCAGCACGGCGGAGCCCAGTTCGCGCCGCAGCTTCTCCTCCAGGCGCCCATGGAGCTGTTCGCGGAGCGACAAGTGGCTAGGCATCGTTCCGAAACTCGGTCGAATGCATTGCGCGCGGTAACGAGGGTGGCGAGATGGATGCGCGCTGCGAGAACGTCCGGTCATGGAAGTACAACGGTTGCACGCCGTAAATGGGTGCGCGGCCGGATGTAAATATCAGAAGGTTACCCGGCTCGATGATTGCACCAGCATCGTTCTTGCGCGGACCAGGAATTCGCATGACCTCATCCGGCGTCAAGAGGGCGCGCTGCGTATCTTGCTCTGAGGTCATGGTGTGTGGTAGTAGCGTGCTCAGCCGGCTTCCCGAGTAGTTGCGAACCGTGTGCCGAACGGTCATCGTACCGCACATCTTGGACAGGAGCTCGGCGGTTGCCAAATCATTGGGTGCTGACGCGATACGGATCGCGCAGTTGGCAATCAGCGTTTTGCTCTTCTTACCCCAAACCGTTTCGAGCTGGCTGAGATCCTGCGCGATCAGATACAACTTGAGCCCATAGCCTCTACCAAGCGCGAGCGCTGTCGCGATTATATCAAGCGTTCCAAGCTCAGCGACTTCTTCCAACATCACCAGCACACACGCTTCGGTAGCATGATCCTGCGTATCCATGAGTGCCAGCAGAATCTGCGTCATGACAAGCCGCGTTAGCGGCCGCAAACGCTTCTTGTGAGCTGGCTGCACAACAATGTAGAGACTCACGCCGCCGCCGCGTATTTCGCCAAGGTCGAGATCGCTGCAAGCGATGTTCGCCCCGATTACTGGGTCACTATAAAGCGTCAGGAAACTCTGCGCCTCGGCGACGATGCTCGCCTTGACGCGCGGCTCCATGGCGAGCATCTGCGTTGCAATCTGCGCCACCAACGGATGCGTCGCCGTTGGCTTGCCTTCTGCATCTAACCAGTCGCGCGCAGCAGATGCGTCGTGCGGATAGCTGCGTATGTGTTCAAAGAGATCATCGAAATCTTCAAAGCGCGGATCGCCCAGGGCCGCTGCCACACCGGGTAGCGAATCGTTGTTCGGGTCGGCGTCGTGTTTGACATGAAGACTAAGCCCGAGTAACAATCGCTTGGCCATCTCAGCCCAAAAGCGGTTGTCATCGCGCACTGGGCCCTCACCGTCATCAGCGATCAGCTCGATAATGTTTTGGACGTCTTGAACTTCGTAGTCAGTTGCGACGCGGATCCGGTCGAATGGGTTCAAACGCACACTTGTGCCATCGGTCGCGGTGGGCTCAAATTTGTAAACGCGCTGGCCCAGACCGCCTTGCTCTACGCTTGCGGCGCGCCAGCCCGCGGTCTTCATCCAGATTTCACCTTTGAGGTCGTGAATGACGGTCGATCGTGCCCATGAAAGCAGCGTTGGAATGACGAGGCCGACGGTCTTGCCCGAGCCGGTCGGCATGAACGCGAGGCAATGCGTCGAGCTCGCATCGCGCAGGTACTTCGTACGCTTGGACACACAACCGGTCCAGGCACCGACGTAGACACCGCAGTCACGACCGACGAGTCCCGTTGCCAGGACTTCTTGGGGTGACGCCCAGTGCGCCGATCCGTGAAGGTCGGTGTGTCGCTGCAGACGACTGATTCGGCGCGCCGCCATCACGACGGCAATCACTACACCAAGGGCATCGCCACACGCCATTGTCGCGTACGCATGCACGAAGACCCGATGAACCGCGAATCCGAGGCGGGCTGGATGATCGAATTTGATCGCCCACACCATGACGTCGAAAGGCTCGTAAACATGTGCGAGAAGCGGCCGGCCCAGTGACGTCTGATAACCAAATGCTTGCGCAACCTGTTCGGTTGCAAACCAGCACGATGCCGCTCCGAGCCAAATCACGATACCGATCGACGGAAATATCACGCCCATCGGATCGCGCTCGCGCTTCGGCAGCGTGTAGAGGCTAGGTACGGGAGATGATGATTTCATCGGCCTTCCCAAAAAGAACACTGCGAACCAACAGAAAAAGCCCCCAAAGCGATGTTGCCTCGGAGGCTTTACACCCGCAATATTATGCGGGCGAAAGTCGTGTGTACTCTTACACGCCAATTATCTCGCAACGATCCGTGATCGTCAAGTGCGAGGTCGCGAAAGTGTTGCGGTGTGTTGCGTACTTCGTGATGAAAAGCGAGACATCATCAAGGAATACGGAGTCTTGGGCGCCCGACCAGCCTGAGACGTCACGTGTCTGCAGCTCCCTTCGGAAGTTTCCCATCAGCGGCGATCCGGACGACCGGTTCATCTCGGCGTCGCACGTGGAACGGCAAAACTTCAGGATGCGAATGTCGATGCGTCGCTTCACCCGGCTCACGAACGGCTTCTCGAAGAAGGCCACAGAACGCAGACCATGCGCTCGCGCTCCACTTTGTTTACTACAACTTCTGCCGGAAGGTTCGACAATCAAGACAACACCGGCGATCGCAGCAGGACTGACGGATCTTTATTGGACCGTTCACGATCTCGCGCTTGCCTGACCTCATTAAAGGGGAAGCCGCTTAAAAGCCCAGGTGTTCCTGTTGTGGAGGCTCGCTTATTTGCAGAACCTTGGGCCATCCCGGTAAGGAGTACAGCCGCGGCTTCGAAGACCTCCGCCGGCGTGTCTGCGCGCAGTCTGACGTCACGTACGCCACGGGGGCCGCCCCAACACAACGACACTGTACTGATGCAATCCGAAGATTAGCTGAGATACCGCTTAGAGGGTGGGCTCGCGCAGAGCCGACGAATCGAGATCAGTTTTTGCGGTCAAGAAGATGTAGTCCGGATCCATCATTTGAAATCTGCAGCGTTGAGGCGGTGAATCGCGACGGCGTGTTCGCACTGGATGCAGCAGAGTTCGCGAGCGGGAAAGAAATTCAAAAAGAACCCCGTTCGTAGAAGGCCAGGTCGCTGACTGTCGTGCATCAGCGACGAGCACCGCCAGCGACCGTTTACGACAGGTTCAAACCAGCGCCGGTAAGCCCTACCTTAGTTGGTCTAAACTCTCAAAGTAACAGTTGGGAAACATGTCGCGTTGCGCGGTTTGCGGCGCTTCAAGTGACTAATTCGACGCGAGTGTGGAGGCCGACGCGAGGTCCCAAAGGCATCGCAATTCTCCCGTGAAAGTCGTGGTTCGTGGCACCAACGCGCGTTAGGCGCCTGATAAAAAGATGGGGACCAGCCAGAGATGGCAAGCGATTTCTCGTCGGCGGCGAGATGCCCAACGTCTTCGCCACGTTCGACCTGGACCGAAATCGCCGCGTTCCTCTGCACCAATGGTCCGACCAACGTGCAATCACTGGTTGCGGCGTTCAACGTGCACCAGCAATCAATGCTGCGGCTGCTGCAAGCGGCGGAGCGTAGCGGACTGGTGCAGCGTACGATATCTGTTTCCGGTTACAGCACGTACAATCGCATCAATTGCTGATTCTCCATGTTCGAAGACGGGCGTCAGCTGGGCGCAAGGCGTTCGGCGACGCGAGTCTTAATTTGGAGTCAGCACAAATGCATGATCCTTCCCGTGGATCGTTCCATCCCCGACGATCTCTCCGGAGTCGTTCACGCTGTAGGCCTCTTCAAGGAACCATCCGGAGCGAGCCGGAATCAAGTTGTTGAGGTCCCGCATCTTCCCGAAGCTATACACGAAGGCGTGTTCGACATAAC